>JBCAZT010000019.1:0-33383 GCA_038532855.1 Pseudomonadota bacterium | reverse complement strand
ATGGGGATGGTCTTGCCAGTTTGAACGGCGTTAAACGAGCCGCTCCTGACATGCCGGTCATTGTGCTTTCTGCACAAAACACATTGGACACTGCTGTGCGCGCGAGTGAGCAGGAAGCGTTTGAATACTTCCCAAAGCCATTTGATCTTGATGAACTTGTTCAGGCGGTCTGTCAGGCTGCCGGAAAAGCGGGCGACGCAACAGACAGCGATGGTGATGTGAATTACGAAGCCGATGGCTTGCCATTGGTCGGGCGCAGTCAGGCGATGCAAAGTGTTTATCGCATGATAACGCGAGTGCTGCGTAATGATCTAACCGTGCTTATCACTGGGGAAAGCGGCACTGGTAAGGAATTGGTTGCAGAGGCCATTCACCAATTGGGTGACCGGCGTACGGGGCCATTTGTCGCAGTCAACACGGCGGCGATCCCTGCCGATCTGGTGGAAAGCGAGTTGTTTGGGCACGAAAAGGGAGCTTTCACGGGAGCCATTGCCCAATCCATCGGTAAGTTTGAGCAGGCCAATGGCGGCACTCTTTTCCTTGATGAGATCGGGGACATGCCGGCCGATGCTCAAACCCGTTTGCTGCGCGCATTGCAATCTGGACGGATCAGGCGTGTTGGCGGCCGGCAGGAAATCGCAGTTGATGTTCGGATAGTTGCTGCGACCAATCGCGATCTGGCTCCCATGATCGCATCGGGCGGTTTCCGCGAAGACCTCTATTACAGGCTCAACGTAGTTCCAATTGAGTTACCGCCATTGCGTGAAAGGCGTGAGGATATTCCTGAATTGGTCCAGCATTTCTTGATAATGGCAGCCGAGGAGGGTCTTCCTCGACGGACTCTATCGGCACAAGCGATGGCCAAGTTGGAAGACCGCAATTGGCGCGGAAATGTTCGCGAGTTGCGCAATGTCGTTTTCCGACTTGCCCTTATGGCGCGTGAAGACGTGATCGACGCCGCAAGTGTAGATGATATTATCGGTAACGAAGCGCCGCTTAGCGGCGGGATTGTCGTTGACGCGCAAGATGGCTTTGCAAATGTTCTGGCGCATTGGTTGGAAAGCGAAACGCCTGCACATGGAACGGTCTATCACAGGGCATTGGCTGCTTTCGAACGCCCCTTGATTGAGCATGCTTTGGGCCAAACGAATGGAAATCAATTGCGCGCGGCCCAATTGCTTGGGATCAATCGCAATACGTTGCGCAAACGCATCGTTGAGCTTGATATAGTTCCTGATCGCTTCGCTAGACCGCTTTAACGCGATTTTCTGGCAACATCTCATTTTTCTACTTGCATAAAAGTCACACTGGCGTTGTAACTGCGCCACGATGGACGCAGCATCAGTCACGTCTGAAAGTTTGGCCGCGCGCCAGTCGCCTCGTTGGTGGCGACGTTTTGTCATCACGTCGCGCAAGGCTAACATTTTTGGCTGGCTTGAAGTGGGTTCTGTCATTGCACTGATAGCAGCCGTAATTGCTGCGTATCTCACCTATGCTCGCAAGCCAGAGGCTGGAGAGTTGCTTCCAACTCTGCAAGCCTCCTTGTTGCTCATTGCAACTTTGGTTCCGGCGATGGCAATACTGGTCTTGGTTGGCCGAAGGCTGGCCATGCGCCGCGCCGCAGGCAGCACAGCGCGGCTGCACGTGCGCCTTGTGTTCTTTTTCTCGATTGTGGCTGCGGTTCCTACGCTTCTTGTTGCAGGTTTTGCTGCCTTCTTGTTCCAGTCTGGCGTCGACTTTTGGTTCTCTGATGATTCCCGCAGTCTTGTAGAAAATGCCAATGAGCTGGCGCAGAGCTATTATGATGGGAACCAGGCCGATGTGCAGGATGAAACCATCGCAATGGCGGGCGACTTGCGGTTCTTCTTTTTTGAGCGCGGTGGGCAATTGTCGGATGATGATTTCCCCGACTTTTACGCCTATCAAGCGCAGCCTAGAGAGATAAACGAAAGCGCCATATTACAGCGGCTTCCCGATGGGTCTTTACGGACCGCGGCAATCATGAATTTAATGGACGATAACCGTTGGCTCGAATTCAGCCAGACGGCTCTGCCACAGCTTGATGAGGGCAAGTTTGTCGCTGTTCAAGGTAGCCCTGAGCGCATTGCTGCGCTCGCCCCGATTGACGCTGAAAGCGGGATCTATTTGTATAATGCTCGGACCACCGAGGCGAGTTTGTTCAATTCCTGGGAGCGGGCGCAGACGATCTCTGCATCCTATGAATCGCTCACCGCCGATGCCCGTACATTGCAATTAAGGTTCAACATTGCCTTGTTTGCAGTCAGTCTTTTACTTGTTGGTCTGGCTGTTTGGTTCGCGTTGCGATTTGCTGATCGTCAAGTTCAACCGCTCACCGATCTGGTGGGAGCGGCCCGCAAAGTGGGGCAGGGCAATTTTGCTCTGCGAGTGGAAGGACGCACAGGCGCTGATGAAATCGGCCTTTTGAACCGGGCCTTTAACCGAATGACATCGCAGCTTGAAAAGCAAACCGATGCTCTTGTCAGCGCGAACCGCCAAATCGATGATCGTCGCGCTTTCATGGAGGCCGTACTCGAATCCGTCTCGGCGGGTGTGATTTCGGTGGATCAGGACAGCCGTGTTTTGCTGATGAATTCTTCAGCGCAGTCCCTGCTGGCAGGCGCAGACCAGTGCGAGGCAAGCCCAGATGAATTGGTCGGCATGTCATTAAAAGAACTTTCGCCAGAGATCTGCCAAATGCTCGATGAAGGCAAAGAACGACAGATCGTCAGCCATGCGCGAGGCAATGACTTGCTGACCTTGGCCGTGAAAGCTGCGCCAGGATCAAGCGGCTATGTGATCACCTTTGAAGATATTACGCGCCAGTTGCTCGACCAAAGGCAGGCGGCTTGGTCAGATGTTGCGCGGCGTATCGCTCATGAGATCAAAAACCCTCTGACACCTATTCAGCTCGCCACCGAAAGGCTGAAGCGGCGCTATCGTAAGCAAATTGAGAAAGACGAAGAGCTGTTTGATGAATTGACCAGCACAATTGTGCGCCAAGTCGGTGATTTGCGCAAAATGGTTGACGAGTTTTCTTCCTTCGCGCGGCTTCCCAAACCTGTGTTCCGTCCCGAAGACCCGGTTGATTTGGTGCGGCAAGCTGTCTTTCTGCAAGAGGTCGCGCATTCCGACGTTGCATTCAGCG
This sequence comes from Pseudomonadota bacterium, assembly GCA_038532855.1. GTDB lineage: Bacteria > Pseudomonadota > Alphaproteobacteria > Sphingomonadales > Sphingomonadaceae > Erythrobacter. Next base: position 30,217 of record JBCAZT010000019.1, on the reverse strand, counting down.
TCTCGGTTGATCTTGAAGACCGTTCAAGCATTCGTTGTGACAGGCACCAACTGGGCCAGGCGATGACAAATGTGCTTAAGAATGCAGTTGAAGCCGTCGAAGCTAAGCGCGCTGAAGCGGAAATAGACTTTGCCGGAAAAGTTGCAGTGTCCATCGCCGATGCCAACACCAAAGATGCTGATCTTTTATCCGTAACCGTGACTGATAATGGGATCGGTTTGCCAACTGATCGTGAGCGCATTGCTGAACCTTATGTCACCACACGAGAGAAAGGGACCGGGCTTGGTCTCGCGATCGTGAACAAGATTGTTGATGAACACGGCGGCGATATGAGTTTTGCAACAGCTGAAAGTGGCGGAACAACCGTCACATTGCGTTTTGCCCGTGATCCCGAACTTGCCCCTGCTGAGGCAGCCCTTTGAATGAAAAAGACCCAAGGAGCCCTTGATGGCGCTTGATATTCTGATTGTTGATGATGAACGCGATATTCGTGATCTGGTTGCCGGTGTGCTCGGCGACGAAGGGTATGAATGCCGCACTGCCGCTGAAAGCAAAGGCGCTTTGGCTGCGATTGACGAGCGGCGGCCTAGCCTCGTTCTGCTGGATGTGTGGCTGCATGGAAGCGAGATGGACGGTTTGGAGCTGCTCGATGCGATTAAGGTGCGAGAGCCCAACCTGCCAGTCATCATCTTTTCAGGCCACGGCAATATAGACACCGCCGTTTCCGCCATTGGCCGCGGAGCGATGGACTTTATTGAAAAGCCGTTTGAAGCAGAACACCTGCTGCTTTTGGTTGAGCGAGCAACTGAAACAGAGCGACTACGCCGAGAAAACACGCGGCTGCGCGAAGGCGTGATTGATGGGGCAGAATTTACGGGTAACTCATCGGCCATCAACACCGTGCGTGCAACGCTGAAACGGGTGGCAAACACTGGCAGCCGTGTCATGATTTCTGGCCCGGCGGGGGCGGGTAAGGAGGTTGCTGCAAGGCTTCTTCACGCTTGGAGCGCGCGGGCTGATAAAGCGTTTGTTACGGTCAATTCCGCTCGCATTACGTCTGAAAGATTTGAGCAAGAACTCTTCGGTGAAGAAGCGGACGGCAAGCAAGTGCGCCCAGGTCTGCTTGAACTGGCTGACGGTGGTACGCTTTACCTTGATGAAGTCGCGGACATGCCCCTTTCCACGCAAGCTCGTATCTTGCGCGTCCTGACGGAGCAAAGCTTCGTGAGGGTAGGGGGAACGAGGCAGATCGGTGTCGATGTGCGTGTTGTGTCATCGACATCGCGTGATCTGAGCCTTGAAATGGAGGAAAAGCGGTTTCGCGAAGACCTCTTTTACCGGCTCAATGTTGTTCCCGTCGCAATTCCAAGTCTTAGCGAACGCCGTGATGATATCCCGTCTTTGGCTGAGCACTTTTTCACCCGTTACTCGACCAATCAAGGAATTGCCCCACCTGAGATTTCGGAAGAAGCGATGGCAGCGCTTCAAGCCTATGATTGGCCGGGCAATGTCAGGCAGCTGCGCAATGTTATTGAGCGGACTATCATTATGACACCGAGAGAGCGCCTGACCGTCGTAGAAACAGACATGCTTCCTGCCGAGATTACCGGAGGGAGGCTGGCTGCGTCAGGGCAGGGTATGTCTTCCATGATGGGCGTGCCTCTTCGAGAGGCACGGGAGAGCTTTGAACGCGAATATCTGACCATCCAAATCCGCCGATTCTCTGGCAATATTTCAAAAACCGCGACGTTCATTGGGATGGAACGGTCAGCTTTGCATCGAAAATTGAAGCTTTTAGGCATGGCAGACAGGCGCGAGACTGCCAGAAAAGAGTGATAACTGGCCAAAATATACAAGAAAAACCAAATGATTTGCTTCTAAATCAATTCCTTTATTGCTCCTTGCAAATGTAAACGGCATTATAGGAGCGGGATCACGAAGCTGTGGGACGCTTCTTTCAAATTTCTGCGGACTGTAAAAGCAGCCGCCAAAAACAATAGGAGCAAAATTATGTCGAGTGGGCGAACTCTCTCTCCGCGCCCGAGGCCGGCAGGCGAGCCAGTTGAAATGGCCGCAAATTCAGGCAACTCTGGACGGAATAAAGCTGCGGGCAATTTGCAAGACGCTTTCTTGAACTTGCTGCGGAAGAACAAAATTCCAGTGACAATGTTTCTCGTAAAAGGCGTTAAGCTTCAGGGAATTGTCACATGGTTTGACAATTTTTCGATACTCTTGCGACGCGATGGACAGTCTCAGCTGGTCTATAAGCACGCAATTTCGACCATCATGCCAGGTAGCCCCGTTGATGCGGAGCAGTTCGAAAATCGTGGTGGCAATTCAAAACAGCGCTTGCTTCAGGATATTTTCCTCAGCCGGGTAAGCGAATCTGACGTCGAAGTGACAATGTTCCTTGTGAACGGTGTCATGCTTCAGGGCCGGATCGCGGCTTATGATCTGTTCTGCATGCTGTTGGAACGTGATGGTGCTGTACAGCTGGCTTACAAACATGCCGTATCGACCATTCAGCCGGCAAGCCCGGTTGACTTGACCGATGACGAGAATCCCGAAATCGGCGAGTTAGACGAAGGCTAAAGCCGCTTTTGAGTTTTGATGACGATCTGATGGACGAGGTAACCCGCGGTGCGCGGGCCCTCGTGTTGTGCCCGGATATACGCGGCATCGCTTATGATTTGACGGCCGGTGAAAGGCTGGAAGAGGCCAAGGGGCTGGCATTGGCGATTGGCGTTGTGATTGCGCACAGTGAAGTGTTCACCATTCGCCAAATGCAGCCGAACACTTTGTTTGGGTCTGGTCAAGTTGAGCGGATCAAAACCGATTGCGAGCTCAATGAGGCGGAGCTCGTCATTGTCGATGGCGCGTTGACGCCAATCCAGCAGCGCAATCTGGAAGAAAAGTTCAAACGCAAAGTCATTGATCGCACTGGCTTAATCCTCGAAATCTTCGGCGAGCGTGCAGCTACAGCCGAAGGTCGCTTGCAGGTCGAGCTCGCGCATCTTGATTATCAGCAAAGCCGTCTTGTCCGCAGTTGGACGCACCTTGAGCGGCAGCGCGGTGGCTTTGGATTTTTGGGTGGCCCGGGTGAAACCCAGATTGAGGCTGACCGCAGAATGATCCGCCAGCGCATGAGCCGATTGAGGCGTGAATTGGAGCAGGTGCGCAAAACAAGAGCGCTTCACCGTGAAAGACGGGGAAGGGCGCCTTGGCCCGTGATTGCCCTTGTGGGGTACACAAACGCTGGCAAATCCACTTTGTTTAATCGGCTGACTGGTTCCGATGTCATGGCTGAAGACATGCTGTTTGCAACGCTTGATCCGACGATGCGTGCAATCAGCTTGCCCGGCGTGGAAAAAGCGATCCTGTCAGACACGGTGGGATTTATTTCAGACCTTCCCACGCAATTGGTGGCCGCTTTCCGCGCGACATTGGAAGAAGTCACCGGAGCGGACATTATCTGCCATGTTCGCGACATGGCAGGAGAGGCGCACGCAGCACAAAAAAGCCAGGTCATGGAAGTTCTGAGCGACCTTGATGTTGTGGATGCCGAAACAGGCGAAACCGATATTCCGATTTTGGAGGTTTGGAACAAGGCCGACCTTTTGGAAGCAGATCGTGTCGCAGAATTGGCTGAGGCCGCTAACAATACGGGCGCTGTGTTGATTTCGGCGATCGAAGGCAATGGTCTGGATTCTTTTGCGGATCGTATTGCTGAGATGCTTACCGCTTCGGCTAAAGAAATTACGGTCACTCTTCCCGTAAGCGATGGCCGACGCATTGCCTGGCTGCATGCGCATGGAGATGTGCGCGACGAACGCGATGCAGGGGAAGGGGAGCAAGGCCCTTTGCGCGAACTTACTGTGCGTTTAAACCCTAAAGAACTGGGTCAATATCAGGCTCTTTAGGGTGCCTTGCCCTCTTTCTCAGCCGCTTTCACCGTCAACCACAGTGCTTCTTGTTCGTTGAGCGACAGATTGGGAAAATCCCCATCACTTAGCTCTTCCATGCCGCGAAACCGCCGCTCAAATTTCGCATTTGCAGCGCGCAAAGCTTCTTCCGCATCTACTCCATTGGCGCGAACATAATTGACAACAGCAAAGAGAAGGTCGCCTGCTTCTTCGAGCAATTCTGATTGAGAATATGCCTTCTTAACCTCTTCGATTTCCTCAAGAACCTTTGCTTCAGACCCGCTAGGATCGGGCCAATCAAATCCGGTGCGCGCTGCCCGTTTCTGGAGCTTTTGCGCGCGCATTAATGCCGGAAGTGCAAGCGCCACACCGTCCATAGCGCTATCCATGCCTTTCTGGTCCCGCTCGGCCGCTTTCAAGGTCTCCCAGCGCGACTCTTCCATTGTACCGGTCTCAGAGCCGAAAATGTGCGGATGGCGAGCTTCCATTTTGTCCGAAATCGAATTGGCAACATCGTCAAAGGCAAACGCAAACTGTTCTTCAGCCATTCTGGCATGGAAAACGACCTGCAAAAGCAAATCGCCAAGCTCATCTTTAAGCTCGCCAAGATCACCGCGCTCAATTGCGTCCGCGACCTCATAGGCTTCTTCGATGGTGTAGGGGGCGATAGTCGTGAAATTCTGCGCCAGATCCCACTCACATCCGTGATCTGGATCACGCAGCGTCGCCATGATTTTCAGAAGACGTTGAATGGGGGGATGATCTGGCATTTTTTGCATGAGATTGTGCTTCTAGATTCCGGCCTGAGTGGGACTGTGTATGCTCGTTTCTTGAGACCGGTAATGGAAAAAGGGCTCGTTTTGATTGCGGCGAGACCAGGGTGGACTGATTGCCCGATGTGCGCAGAAACTCCCAGCGGAAAATCCGGCAATTCGGTGTTTACCATTAGTTAGACGCCGCGCACCTATAATCCACGCCTTGAAAGGGTTGGAATGGCTGCGCTGTTCGTCGGTGATATTGCGGATAAGATGACGCGAGTGAAAGCAGCGCTGCTTGCTCTCGCGATCTCTTTGCTCGTCTGCTTTCCTAATTTGCTCAGCCCGCTCGATCTTGTGAGTTGGTCTGCTCAGTCGATGGCTGGGACAAACGAGATCTCAAAAAAGTACGTGTTCGTAGAAGCTCCAGACAACGTGTTGGATACTCAGACAGGTAGAGACACACTCAGAAACTCACTCCGAACGCTAAGCGCGAACGGTGCAAGAAAGGTGTTCCTTGACCTTTCCAGTCACGGCACCGGTGAGGAGTTGCCGGACAACCAACTGCGCGTTCAGATCGAACGTGATGATCGGGTGTTTCTCGTAGGGAGAATCTTTAAGGATGGGTTTGAAGATGTTGCAAAATTCCCTCCTCATTCTCTCGTTGGTGGCAAAAGGCGTGTCCTTGCAAGCTATGAGAAAGACATCCTTGGCAACATCTGGGAAGTCAAAGATCAGCTTGAGTATGACGGCAAGAACTACACCTCACTTGCATCGGAATTAAGCCCCGATGTCAGGGGCGCTGATGGCACGGTTGCGATTGACTACAGGTTTGATGCGACAGAAATTCCGTTTGTTTCGCTTGAAGAATTGGAGGAGCAGATCGATGCGGGATTAAAGGTCGATGACGTGAGTTTCGTGATCGGCTTTGCTGCTTCTAGCAACCACGGTTCTCTCCGGCTTCCTGGCGAACCCCAAGTGCCAAGTAGCTTTATATCTATTCTAGCCGCAGAAACTGTGGCTGTCGGTGGCCTCAGCAAGATTGGAGTATATCCATACGATTACGCTCCTTTGTTGGGGTTTTGCTTCATATTCACTTTCGCCGGGATCGTCCTAGGGGGTAGGGCGCTTTTGCTAGGCTATACTGTTTGCGTCTTAGGCGTGTTGTTCGCTTTGATCGCCCCGGTTTTCATGCCGTTTCGAACCGGAGTTTCTGGCGGTATATTCTTTGTCGTTGTTTATGCGATCATCTCGGGAATTAGGCGCTGGAGGTCGAACATTCACGATCGTTCGAGCCATTTTGGACTGCCGTCTATTGTCAAGCTTGAGAGAGATTTGGGGCTTTTGCCAGATGGCGAACGTTTCGCGCTTATCTGTGTCAAATTGCACAACTATTCGGATTTGATGGCAACAGTGGGTAATCAGCGCAAAGACGCATACTTTGATGCCGTGGTGAAACGCCTTCAGGTGACCGATCCTGAGTTAACTGTGTATTCAAATTCGGGAGATCGTTTGTTCGTGCTCCAGGAGTTTGAGAGTGAAGACGTGCTGCGATCCCATTTGCTCGCACTTTCCTCAATTTTCAGAACTCCTTTGCGGCTTGGAGAGGCCGTCTTTGACGTCGCCGCAACGTTCGGCGTTGATCTGAACTATGCTGGAGATCCTGACAAGCGTATCAACCACGCAGAAGCCTTGGTTGCGAAAACTAATCTATCCTCAGAGCCATTCGTGTTGGGCCGAGAAGTGGATACGGAAGATAGTGGCTGGCGATTGTCTCTCCAATCGAAGATTGATGCAGCGCTCAAATCAGGGGAAATTTATCCCACTTTCCAGCCACAATTTGATTTAAAGTCTGGTGAGATCGTGGGGTTCGAAGCGCTTGTGCGGTGGAAAGATCCGCAAATTGGCTTTGTCTCGCCTGCCTACTTTATTGAGCAATGCGAACAAGCGGGGAGGGTAGATGCCCTTCAAGAATTCATGCTTAAAGAATGCGTCAAGGCATTTCAGCAGTCAAATGCCATGGGTACGGCCGCGTATCTATCTGTGAACGTGTCTGCTGTTTTGCTTTCGAACCACTGGATCGCAGAACTGGTCGCTAATGTTCTCGACGAGAGTGGATTTCCTCCAGAACGCTTAATCCTAGAGATTACTGAGACGGCGCGTATCAATGATCACTTAACCGCTGTAGCTGTGTTGAGTGCCATTCATTCGCTTGGAGTTAGCCTCTCTCTGGATGATTTTGGTACGGGAACAGCTGGCCTAGAGACCTTCTTAAAACTGCCATTCTCAGAATTGAAAGTTGATAGAGTTTTCACCCAGAACATCGCTCACGATCAGAAAGCGAGAGCGGTCATGGAGGTCGCATTGGGTCTTGGCCAAAAACTCGGCGTAAGGGTGATTGTAGAGGGAATCGAAACAGAGCAACAAAAGGAGATTCTCTGCGAACTAGGCTTTAGATATGGGCAAGGGTTCCTGTTTGCCAGACCGGAAAGAGAGATAAACCTCTATGAAATCGCCGAATTTCAAAGGTTAAGATTGGCCTAAAAAACACCCTTTACAAAAGATTAATTACGTGTGATCACCTAACTGTAGAAGAAACAGGAGGTCCACATGGATTTTTGGAAATGGTTTTTTGGATAATCGCGTAAATTCGATTATTAACTGATTGATTTTAAGGGGGGCGAAAGCCCCCTTTCTTATTACGCTGCCAACAAGGGGATGACTGCGCGCGAGCGTGAGCGCCAAGAGCGCGAGAAATACGACAGGCGCGTGGGTTGCTTCTCCGGCGATCATAGGAACTCATTGAAACTCAGAAGACTTGGCCGAGTAGCATTGGGGGCTAGCTCTCAGGTCATTCCATATTCGCGCTGTTAAATCAGTGTTAAACCAATTTAGAAAAGAGACAATGTGCAGCCATTTAAAAATGAGACTCGCGCATTGCAAGCTTTGTAGGGGCTGGTCAAGCGTGGAGCTTTTCAAGCTAGCGCAGCGCTGGACCAGCCATGTACAACATCTCAGGTGATGAACCCTGGACCCGTCGCGAAAGCGACGGGCTCGTAGGCTCAAGCAACTCGAAGATGAGATGCCCAAGATCGAATATGAAATGGCAACATGGCGACGATCTATCGCCCCATTAAGGGCAGCCGGAACCCTTGGGATGATACCTTGTTCGCAAGAGGAGCTTTATTTGTCCACCCACCGAAGATCTCCGGCTTCTTTGCTTAGATCGCTCTAGACAGAGTGACTGTCTGAAAGGACACTCGTTCGAGCTGTCTCAATCGAAAGTGACTTGCTCTAAGGAGGCATTGCAAGTCTTGAAGGTACGGTCGGTTGGATTGAAAGCCATCGCGAAGATCTAGTCGTTAAGCCTCCATCGATATGTTACGTTCATAAGCCGGTCTGGAGATCGTCATCAGCCAATTAACAAAATTGGACCGCGGCTACGCCTATTGAAGTTCAACAAGCGCCTGTCATTCGCCAGAGTCATCTCTTGCTGGCTGTAGCCGAGGCGAACGAATTTTGAATTCGCGTTTAGTCCGCCCTTTGTATTCAAGCATCACGAAGGGGGCGCCAGTTTCCTGGTCTTCAAAATCGATGTACCGATCTCCTCGAATCGCATTTATGTAAAGGTTAGCGCTACGTATCTCGTGCATTCCATTGACCACAAGTGATTGAACGATGCTGTCGATTGCATCCTGAAATTCGTGCGGCAGATACTGTCCGCTCATCTTTATCCGCATGCTGTTACCACTCCTTGTCCAGCTCCCAAGCCGGGCCGTAGTAACATCCGAGACTGAGTCCGAACGCGCTGCCGTCTTTGGGCAGGGCCTTGGACATACACGACAGCGACCCGGCCGGTTGCACCGGCCAAGCCTCAGTCGTTCAGCGGAGTTACTACGCTCCGAGCCGCCATTTCCGCGGCGCCGTAGGAGATATTGCTGCGTTCAGTGATTCTGTCATCACGTTGCGACCACGCCGGACTTATTTGTCCTCCGGGAGAGGTTTGTGAAAGTTGAGAAGTCGCTTTCGCGTTCGGCGTTGGGACGGAACAGCGGGTTGCGTCCGCTTTGCGCCCCAATCCAAGACATTCAGGCAATAGAAACATCATGCCGAAAGCGGACAGTTCAGCGTCAATGATCTTCAGTCGAGTCTGGGCCTTGACGGACTGTACGGCCAGCGATGTTTATCTGTATGATCCCTGTTTATGAATTGAGACGGTCAGGAAACAGCGGACGGGTATCAAAGAGAGTTTTCTTCCGCTAATCACTGACCCGAGTGATCGAGATTACAGCCTGAGTTCCAGCCCCCGGTTGGGATGACAGTGAGAACTCAAAACCGTGTCGCGCTGCAAGCTCGTGGATTATTGCGAGTCCAAGTCCATCGCCGTCAGATGCATCGGACTTTGCACCGGGAGACTGCATTCTGGCGAGAGTATCAGCGTCCATCCCCTGGCCGTTATCGCTCACCAGAATCTCGCACGTGCCCTCCTTGCTTCTCGCAGTGACCTGCACCTTGCCCGGCCGGCTATGGCGAAGTGCGTTGGCGACAAGATTGCTCGTCGCGCGAATAAGCGCCAGAGCGGGCACGCGGGTTTGGAAATCACAGCCGGAGACATCGAGCTGAACGCCCTCCTTCTTGGCTTCGCCTGCAAACATGTTGTGAACAGCTGCGGTGACAAGCTCGATCGAATAAAGCTCGTCTTGCTGGTTGTGCGGCATACCAGGTTTCGGGTTATCCTGATCCGAATACTCGCGTGTCAGATGCTCAAGATAGTCAATCGCTTGTCCAAGCCGCGATTGCAAAATCGGTGAGAGGCGCTCGGCTTCGCTGGCGACTGCCGCGCGCAGACCGACTATCGGTTGGCGAATGTCATGGCTGGCAGCAGCGAGCTGGGCTTTGGTGCGCGCAGCGGCCTCTCTTGCGCGGGCATATTCGCGCTCGGCTTCAAACAAGCGGCGGTTGGTTTCGGCCTGAGTTTCCAACGCCTCGATCCTCTCGGCCAACATGACGGAGCGTTCTCGCCTTGTTTGGAGCACATCGACCAGCAGCAAGAGCAGCATGCTAAGCCCGGCGATCAGGCGTAACGCGTCACGAAACCATTCGATGGTGAGATCTGACAGGTCGCGGCCCAGATAATAAGGCTCAACCACAAGCCCACCAACCGCGCTCGCGATCAGGATCAGCCCGGCGCCAAAGCGAAGACGCGGGGCAACGGGAAAACGAAACGCGACTGTGATCGCAAAGGCGAAGAGGCTGAGGTAAAACGCCCAGATGATATCAGGTGTCTCGTTTGATATTCGCGCAATGGCGATAAGCGGCAGCATAATTGCCGCGGCAATCACGGTGCGCAAAATGCCGTTTTGAAGCCGCATCTGACGCCGAAACCCGAAGAAAAAGACATTCAGCATCGCAAAGATCGTCAAAAGCGTAACGCTCTCCCACAATTGGCGTGCAGTGAGCGCGTTGGGAACGAACGTTGTGGTAAAGAGCGAGGCCTCGTTTTGAAGCATGGCGAGCGAATAGGTCAGGCCGATGAGCACGCCCAAGGGCCGCGATGTGAGGTAAGAGACGATCGCCAGGATCAGCCCGATGATCAGCAAGGTCGCGGTAAAACCACCCTTGGCAAGCACTGCGACAACCTGCCGCGTTCCCAGCTCCCCTTCGCGATAGATGCCGATATTGGGGTTGTCGGAGCTTGCCGTGTTGATCAGCGCTAAACAGCTCTGCCCGCCAGCGATGGTGAAGCTTTGCGAGCGTGAATAGGTAAAATAGCGCGCACTGAGCGGTCCCCCCTTGCGGTTTTGCGAAGCGAGAATTTCGCGCGGCGGTTCTCCCTCACAGGCCAGATACACACGCGGTACTCGCACGAAAATCCCGCCAACGCCGATCACGCGGCGCATAGGCTCGCTGTCGGTAGGAGCAGCGCTTTCAAAAGGGAGCGCAATCCACACGCGCCAATCGTGAAATTCGCCGCTGGTATCGGATACAAGCTCAGCGGAAAATTCCTCCGCATTGTACCGCGCCAAGGCCTCGTCAAAACCGATTTCGGCGCCTCGCGGCGTGACGAGATATCGCGCGGAAGCCTCGACCATTTCGTGGCTGCGGCCTGGTTCTATGAGAACAGGTTCACTATCCTGCGCATGCGCGGCCGCCGAAAACCCTGGCAGCACAAGCAAGCAGAGAGCTGCAAACATGGCCCTCAGCGTAGAATGCAGCCTGTTCAAAACGCTCTTCCCCCTTCTGCGCTTTCGTATACTATGGAGCCCCGAAAAGGCGAATGGCAGTTGGGGGGTCGAACGCTTTGCGACGGGTGGGCAGGTTTGGTGAAGTTTGCAGCGCGGTTATAGCTGATGATCACGCGATAATTCGCGATGCGCTTGCCGCTGCGCTCAAAAACGAAGACGCGCTCCAGGGCCAGAAAATCGAGATTGTCGAACGGGTCGAGAACGGGATCGAAGCCATCGTTGCCGTCAGAATGCACCGGCCGGGTCTTCTCATGCTCGATGTGACTATGCCGCATGCTGGCGGAACCGAAGTTCTGCTTGAAGCGCGTCGCTGGTCTCCTGAAACCCGCGTCATAGTCTTCACCGGGATCGAGGCTCGCGGCAAGATTGCAGAACTGGTTGAAATCGGGGCCGATGGCGTCTTTTGCAAAGGCGATGATATTGGTGAGGTGATCCGCGCCATCCCTCGTATCCTTGAAGGCGGGCGGGTCGTGTGCTCCCGGTTTACCCGGCTGCTTCAGGAAGCGGGCGATCTTGAACCATTGACCGACCGCGAACGGCAGGTCTTGAGCCAAGTTGTCACCGGACGCACCAACCGCGAAATCGGAGAGGCGTTGGGCATCAGCGTCAAAACCGTCGACCGTCACCGCACCAACGTGATGGGCAAGACCGGATCGCACAACGCCGCCGAACTCATCGCCTACGCCCTCCGCGAAGGATTGATCGACCCGAACGCAAGCTGACCGGTGTGCGCGTGTCACTGGGCCTCCCCGAACAGCGGATGACTGCCCGGCCGCGCGCTCAATATGCTTTCAACTGCCATCAGGGCGAGCGGATCGTTGCTGGTGCGCACCGGATAAGCCACGTGGCCTTGTGCTTGCACTCTTATCCAACTCAGCTCTGCAGGATACCACCGATGGGACGTGCTGAACTCTGGCTTTGAGTCCATGTCATCGCGTGAAAACTGCTGAATTAAAGTCTGTTTCTTCCCATCCTTGATCCAGCCAAGGGTCAGGATCGTAAGGTGCGGGCTTGTGAAACGCGAATATTCGATCCGCCCATCGCAATCATCCGCTGTGCATGAGATGTCAGACCCGCCACCTTCACCAACCCAGCGAATGGTGAGACGCTGATCTTCCCCCTCGCCCGAGAGGCACGCAGCAACGTCAAAGCCGAAATCGTCCTGAACCTGTCCATAAAGGATCGTTTTTTCGCCGGTCTCGCACAATGTTGGCAAGGGTGCCTCTTGCGGTGTGGAAGCTCCTGCAAGAGCCATAATGGCGAGAATATTGAGTGCGTTGAGCATGGCGTTGCTTTCCCTCACTGTTGCGATTTAGCTTGTTCGGTACAAAAGGGTGAGCCGGGAAACCGGCTTCGCAAGACGAAGTTTGGGTCACCCGGCTTCACCTCTGTCATCATTTGTCTTCGAAGAATTCGTTCTGATATTCATACACGGCAACTGTGGCACCCAGCCCGGCACCGCCGAACACGCCAAACATCATATTGGCATTTTCGGAATCGGCTCGTAGTGTCGCGGCGAGCTTCAGACCAAGAGCTCCGGCGACAACTCCGGAGGCGCCATTTTCGACCGCATTGTCGCCGTCAGGCACTCCGGGAAAGCCGAAACCGATCATGAGATCGCCGCCGACACCCACGTCGAAACCGCCCACAAAATCGTCGCTGCTTTTGTACCACCGTGACCCCAGCGGTCTGTCATTCATAGGAATGGCATAGCCAATTGCCGCAGCGGCAGAGTTTTTAAAGAAGGACGCATCGACCGACAGCTCGAGCGTAAGACGCATGTTGTTGACGAGATCTTCGCCCCACGACTGTGTTGACGCAGCACTTCTTGCACCCATGCTGCGTGCAGCCAGGCCGCGAGGCTGGTCGAGGACATAGGCCGCCTCATCTCGCAGCTTTGCAATGTCCACGTCGCATTCGCGAATGATGCCATTGGTGCCGTTGCCGTCCTGGGCCTTCATCACTTCCCGCAGCCGCTTGAGGCGCGACGGTTTCACCAGGCATTTGCGCAAGCTGGAGAATTCATTGTCCTTTGGCAGCGCGTTGAAGCGAGAGATTGTGGCGCGGGTGCGCGCAACCATATCGTCTTCTTCAGGAGCATAGCACGTGCCTTTGCCCGGGACGATGCCCGGCTTGTAAATCAGGCCCGGATCGCACCAATTTCGTGCCCGCGCGCTCCAGCAGCTTTTTTGATCGACGCCGCCGCAATTCGGTGTCGGATCAGCGCCGATTTCATCCTTGATGCAGATATTGCGACCGCGCTGCTTGACTTCGATCAGCCCGGCATCGCAGCGCTTGCTTGGCCACACGCTGACGCAAGTGATTTCATTGAGCCCGCCGCATCCTCCGGTCTTATCACCGGGGGCGCTGGGTTTGACACAGATATTGCGACCGCGTTGCTTCTTCTCGACGAGACCCGCATCGCAGCGCTTGCTTGACCAAACGCTGACGCAGGTTTTCTGATTGAGGCCGCCACAATCCGAGCTGCCCCATCCTGCCGCTTGCGCAGGCTGTACAGGCGTTACAAAACTGGCTCCCAGGGCAAGGCCCATGACAGCGCTGGCTTGAGTGAATGTCTTGAACATTGGTCATTCCTTCCGTTGCATTTCGTGTTGTCTCGGGAGCGCTCACCAAGGTGAGACGTAATCATCATCGTCTTCGTCATCGGCGGGGGGACGGGTGCCGGAGTCATCATCGTCGTAAAAATCATCATCATCACGCCAGCCGTCCCGGCCGCCAGAAACCCGGACGAGGTGATAGGTGACTGGGACCAGGCTTTGCGTGCGGGCACGAAGGGTGTCTTCATCAATCAAGTCGAGTTTGACGCTCGACATCAAAGGCAGGTCATCAGCGATGAAATCGCCATCGGCGAGCTCGCGGATGTTGCGGATGACAACCTGTTCGGGTTCGATCTGGAACAACATCATGTGCACCCAGCCATCGACCGCAAATGCGCGGCCACGGTCGATCACGATGCGTTCGTTGATCTCGCGGATTTCCCATTCGCCATCGATATCGAGGCGATCAAGCGGCTCGACCTGATCCACGGTCGGCAGGATGGCGCGCATTTGAGCCGAAGCAGGCGCAGGTGTGCTCATGATTGTCAGCGCCACAGCTGCCGCAGTGGCAAAGCCCAATCGTTTGGCAGTCATGCAGGTCAATGGTCGTCTCCTCATCTGTTCAATTTGAGATCGGTGTTCGTCTAAATGTGAGGATCTTGTCGCTGATTATGCCGCTTGGCTGAATGGGGGCGATCCCCCAACTGAGCAGACTTTTGGTTCATCTTTCAGAAATCGGGTTGGGGGATGGACCCCATCGACCGCGCGCGGGCCACGCGTATGAATGGGTCATCACGTTCACCCCCCAATGATGCGGAGAGACACCATGACCAAACCATCCCCTCTCAGAACTGCTCGCTATGCGGCCGGTTTCGCACTGGCTGCGGCTGCAACGACCGCTCAGGCCCAGGCGCGCGTCGGCAACATCTGCCTTGAACTGCCCCCAGAGGCAGGGGTCGTCAAAGCGAGCATTTCGAGCGGCTGCCTGCCGACCCATCCGAGATACAAAGGCAGTTTTGAAACCTTTGTCGACGCCGAAACAGCGACAATCTCGATTAACGGCGCCTTCAAACCCACCAAGGAGTCGCGCATTGCCACCGCCGATTGCATGGGCGCGCGCACGATTGAACAAGAAGCCGAGGCCTTCGGTCCGCGCCGCTATTCCGTCATCATCAATGGCAGGTTTGAAGGCGTGCTTGATGCAAGCGACACGACGTATGGCATGCGCGCGGTCAAGGGGTGCTTTTCCGGGCGCAGCAAGATTCAGATCCGCAAGCCCGCTGTTGGAACAATCTATAATCGCGAACAGTTCAATGACTGGATTGCTCGTCCAAATGGCAAGACCGATGATCCGCTTTACACAGCCAGCTATGCGACCGTCGGCGAGGCTGTCGCGGCGCTTCTGGGAGGCCATCCGGAAAGCGGTGAAGGACGCCTCAGTGCCGAAATCACAATCAGCCAGGGCCAATGGGACAACCGTTTCTTCAAACCGGCCACGCAGCGCTTCACAGCGGTGAAAATCGAAGAGCACGGCTATCTTGATGACAGTGTGTCAGGAAAGCGCAGCTTTGCAGCGTTAACCCAGCATTCTGAGACCGGCGCATGGACAATTGGCAGGCATTGGCACCAATTCATGTGCGCGCGGGGTAAACGCGCAGGCAAGTGGAGCGCGCAGACATGCCCCTGATAGTCGGTCGTAGCCTAGATGCCTCAATCCCGATTGGCGGCATTTGCTAGCACAACTAGAACGGCAGAAATTCAACGGATGTCCGACAACAGCGGAATGTCTCCTTCCGGCCCAGTTTGAGCCATCGTCTTATGGCTGATTATAGGAGTGAATGGGGACTGTCTGCTTTTAGTGTTGAAAAACTGCTTTAGGCCTATGCTAATGCGCAAGTTGAGAGGGTCTGGCTCACATAATTATTCATGCAAACCTCCCCAGCTTCGCTTGCTGCTAGAGGCGCTTAAACTTAGCTCCCGGTTCTCAGTTGCTGTGCATTCCGCCCCCAATGAATAACTTGTCTGAGGGCGGTCCTTCGCATAGCCTGTGACTCTCGATAGCGTTTTCGATATCATGGAGTTCTTTTGGCGTTCACTGCCGTCATCGCTGACGACCACACCTTCATGCGCAAAGCCCTTGCCGACATGCTCGATGATGTGCGTGATATCCATGTGGTGGCGACGGCCAAAAATGGATTGGAGGCCATCGCTGAAGCGCGGCGTCATAAGCCAGATTTGCTGGTTTTGGATGCTGCAATGCCGATGGCGAGCGGGGTGGAAGTGTTCGCCGATGTGCGGCGTTGGTGCCCCAATACCAAAGTCGTGACTTGCACCGGTTTTACCTCGCACACATTGCTGGCGGAATGGATTGATCTTGGTGTTGATGGCCTGCTTCTTAAGACGAGCGAAGCAGACGAGTTTGGTCGATGTGTGGAAACGGTGCTTGCCGGTTATCGTTTTGTTGCAGAGGACGTTCGCGACATTCTGAAGGCTGCGAGCGAGGTTCCAAGTCTGACGCATAGAGAGCGCGAGGTTTTGTCCCTGATTGCTCTTGGAAATACCAGTCAGGCGATTGCGGACAGGTTGCATATCTCAATCAAAACGGTCGAAAAGCATCGCGGCAGCTTGATGTCGAAATTGGGTGTGGGTTCGGTTGCTGAACTCCTCGCTTACGCCTTGAAAGAGGGGTTTCTTGATACCCACCGCCAGCTTTGATGCTTACAGAATATGGGGAGCAATCCCCATCGACATGGGCAGGCTTCGGGCGCAAAATGGATACATGGCGCAAGTGCTAATCACGTTTTGGATAGCAGTGAAAGTCTCAATCTTGAGCGCTCTCATCGCTCTGTGCATGGCGACACCTGCATCTGCTCAAGGACGAACTCCACTTCCCCTCATTGATAGTCCGCATGTCTATCAATCGATCAATCCACATCTGAGCGCATCGCGTGATCCTTCTGCGAAGCTCAGCGCAGGTGAAGCGCTCCAATCGCTTGCTGATTTTGAGCCGCTGACCACGCGATACATGGCGTTTGGGCTAACGCGCGACAGGATTTGGATCCACTGGAGCGCCCGCAATGACAGCACGAGCCGCCAACGATGGCGGGTGGATATGAAGCGCCAATATATGGAGGAGTTGGAACTCTATCAGATCGAGGATGGGAAGCCTGTTCTCTTGCTTTCTCACCGTCAGGGTGATCCGTTTTCACGGCGGGAGATTCCAAGTCGCTTCTTGCAAAAAGATGTGATTATCGCGCCGGGCGATACTGCACAATTCCTGCTCGGCTATCGCTCTACCACGTCAACATTTCTCAAAGTCGCAATGGGAACGTCCGATGCTGTAAGCGAGGTACACACTAGGGAACAAGCGACCGATTTCGCTATGAATGGCGCGCTTGGGGCGATGATATTCTTTGCGCTTTTGATGATCCCTGTGATTGGCTGGCGGCTTGGCTGGGCTTTTGCCCTCTATATCCTTGCAGGGATATTCTATGTCGCCGTTGCAGATAGCTATGCGATGCGCGCCCTGTGGCCCAATTTGCCATGGCTTAGCGAGCCGATGAATTTATCGGCTGTGCTTCTGATGGCGATGACAGGCGTTCATTTTCCGCGGGTTTTGTTTGGACTGAAAACCTCTGTGCCCAAACTTGATCTCCTGCTAGGTGGCTATGCGGCGCTTGCTGGTATTTGTGCATTGCTTGCGCCAGTCCTGTTTACCCAGCGGTGGTTTATGGTTCCAGCCTATCTCATTGCACCGATTGCGACGGTTCTTGTTGTTGCAACTGGCATCTTCGCCATCCGTCGCAGATTGGTCGGCGCGCGCATTTATATTTTTGGCGCTTTGCTGGTCTTTTCCTCCTTTGCTTATGCCGTCATTGCGCACTTCTGGCCTGGCCGCTTCGATCTGGACAACACGCTGGACTATGGTCATTTCACCCTTTTCACCGAATGCATCGCCTTTGCGACGGTGATTTTGTTGCGCTTGATGGCTCTGCGTGATGAACGCGATGGAGCTATGCAAAAAGAGCTTGCTGTCACGCGCGAAAAACTGGCGCTGAATGACAGATTGCTTGCCAGCCAGCGCGATTATTCGCAGGCGCGTGATCTTGCCGATTTACGCGGACAGCGCTTGTCAGAGCTTAGCCATGATATCCGGCAGCCCTTGGGCGCATTGCGGATCGCTATGTCGAAATTGCGCGGGCTGAATGATGAACAATCTGGCCAGATTGATGCAGCCTTCGATTACCTTGCTAGCGTCGCCAATGACCAGTCTGGCCAAAGCCGCTCGCGCCCAGATGGCAAGAGCGAGCGGTTTGAAGCCAATGTCGTGCTGCGCAATGTGCATCATGTTTTCTACGATGAAGCGCAGGGTCTGGGAGTGGATTTGCACCTGAGGCCAAGCAATCTGAAAGTGGAGGCGGATCCCGTTGCATTGATGCGGGCAGTGTCCAATCTGGTTGCCAACGCGCTGAAGCATGGCAGAAGCGAATTGAGAAAGCCGCGCATTCTTATCGCCGCGCGCTGGAACAGCGAGGGCGTCACTATCGAAGTGCGCGACAATGGGCCGGGGATGGATGCCTCAACACTGACGCAAGCGATACAGCGCGGCGGCAAAGGTACCGCTTCTGATGGTGAAGGCTTGGGTCTTGCGATTGTGCGAGACATTTGCGCCTCATCAGGCTTTCAGTTTTCAATTCAATCCAAGCCGGGCGCAGGCTGCAAGGCTTCTATTCATATTCCTGCAAGCCAATAGGCTACGAAATGGGGACAAACCCCACTATTTTGCTTCGCCTGATCTGCCATCTTTGTTTCTGCCAACAGGTCAGGGAGGCAAAGCATGATAGGGAATGGCAGGGTTTTATGCGGGTTAATGATCGGGTCTGCCGTGTTCGCCATCACCAACCCTTCTGCGAGCGCTCAAGCCACGCAGCCTGGCGCAATGCCCGGACTTGCCTCAGATGAGCTGTTCCAAGGACCGGTAAAACGCAAAGGCCGTCCAATCGAAGCGTTCAAAGGATGCAAAATCCCCGAACGCTTGCAAGCAACCTCGCCCGGTTCAGCAGATAGGTTGCGGTCTCGTAATGCCAGTACAGATGATCCAACAACCGCGCGCGTCTTTGCCTCTCTCCCTTTATCAGACGGTATTGTTAGCGATGAGGATCTCAATGAAGATTGCCGATACCGCCTCGATGGGATCTGGGTGCAGGATACCGAGCTTAGCCTTGATGAGGGACGTGCCCCGCGCGGCTTTGGAGGTCTAGGCGGCAGACAGGTCAATTCCCGCCTAACGCATGCCAATTTCACAACCCCAGACTTAATGTATGTCAGCATGGCGGATGATGGCAGCAGCGTCTCAATCCGCCGGGCAACACACGGTCGAGAGCCAATCACGCTTTATGCGGTTGATAGGGTCCCAATGCGCGATGTCATGCGGCCCTCTGGTACCAGCAAACGCTATGTTTATCGCGAAGGCACCGGGCGTTGGAAAAACGCGACCCTCACCGTTTCCGTCTCACGCACGGGAAGGCCGGAGCTGCGCTGGCAGGGGTATAGCTATAACCGCCCTGAGCCCACTGTCGCAGGCGCGCAGAATGTCGATATCAATGATGTTTTTCTGATCGGCAACAATCTCGACAATTACCGCGCGTCGCTTCGGGGCTATGATGTGATCGGGCAGGACCCGTTTGAGCTTAATCGCAATTCCAAAGCCCAGATCTTTGCAAATTCGGACCCACGCGACTTTGCCATCGTTGAAAAGCGCACAGTACCCTTGGGGCTCAAATACATTCCCGAAGGCGTGCAAGGCAGTGTTACATCGCGAGAGATGATAGCCAGTCAGTACGGCTTTCAACGCGCCTCTGCATCGTCATTTGGCGTCAATATCGGCTTTGAGAAAAAA
Organism: Pseudomonadota bacterium; assembly: GCA_038532855.1. Classification (GTDB taxonomy): domain Bacteria; phylum Pseudomonadota; class Alphaproteobacteria; order Sphingomonadales; family Sphingomonadaceae; genus Erythrobacter. Next base: position 10,837 of record JBCAZT010000019.1, on the reverse strand, counting down.
GACAAAGATACAGGCGAAAGTATAGGCTCGCTTGGTGCTGGGGCAAGCTATGCCAAAACCAGCACGATCGGTCGCCAACTTGGCATGCAGCGCGCTGTCTCAATGGGATTTGCCCGGCACAAAGTTTACACGCTGGTGCTCGATCGCCCTTTTTCCAAATTGAGCGATGAGTTTATCGATGCGGTCGATTTTGCATATCGCATGGGCCGATACGATGATTTGATCGACAAGTTCGGCACACATTACCCTTATGCCGTCACGTACGGATCGCAGGCGCGTTTCTGGACCAGTTTCGACCAGAAGACGATCAGACAGTGGCAATCCAAAAGTGAGAACATCAACGCCAATGCAGGCGGGTCGCTTTTGGGTTTTAGCATCGGAACCTCTGCCTCTAGCTTCGTGGAGGAATCGCGGGATTCGTCCCGCATGAGCGAAACCGCTCAAGCGGATTTTGAAGCTGTGGGCGGCACAGGAAGCTTTGACCAAGGCGGCTTTGGAACAGGGACGCCCGTTCCAATTTTAACAGACCTTCGTCCAATCACGGATCTTTTGAACCCGCTCTACTTTCCCGATGAGCCGGAAATCTGGAGCACAGTTCGCGCCCGTCTTGATGCTGCAATTGAACAGCGGCTAGCCCGCGCAGCCAATCGTGCAGGGCTTGCATCGGTGGTGCCGGAATACACCCGCCCAAAGCCTGGTCTGATCAAAAACATCACTATCCAAACCCATACGGGCAGCCGCGAAAATGTGCGGGTCGCTTTTGGTAGGAACAGATTTTCAGACGGTAAAGTGCGCGTTTGCTTCAAGAATTTCAAAAGCGGCACCAGAGCGATGTCGCACGGTGTGAGAGGTGTAAATCCTTTCCGAGTTGTCGGAAAAGGCCAGAGCTGCGCAACGATAGGGGCAAACCAAAAGCTGCGCCTTAAATTTTCAGCAGCCGACCGCGAAGGATCGAAGATACTGGGCGAGGCCACCTTTGACCTTGCGCCATACGATGCTGGCTATGTCGACTTTCTTTATGGAGTTGGACCATGAAAACGATTTTGTCTGGATTGTTTTTTGCCATTCTTGCGCTGATCGCGGCACCTTTAAGCGCCCAATACCAGCCTGATGTGCTGGAGCTTGATGGGGCAACCACGCTGGTGTTTCCGGCTCACGAAACTCTTGATTTATCAGGCGGCGCAACCATCGAATTTTGGGTCCAGCCCGATTGGGAAAGCGCCCCCGGTTTTGATCCCGTGATCCTCTCTTATGCAGGCGAGCAAGGCGCAAGCTACCTTGTTGCCATGCTTCGCGACCGCGATGGGATCGGGATAATGTCAGGCGATACGTTCATGGTCGCGCCGTTCGATTTCACCGATGGCGAAATGCACTTTGTGGCGATCATTGATTATGGTGACCGGACCGAAGTCTTGGTCGATAACACGCTTGTCGCGGTTCTCGATATGACAATCCAATCGCTCCCCGCTGATGGCCTGTATATTGGCACAGCCGATGGCACCAATGATCCATTCTTGGGGGGCATTGCAGCGGTTCGTCTATGGGGCATTCCGCTGTCTCAAGATGTCTTGTTGCAACACGCAATGCGCGATCTCTTGGATGAAGAGCGCGCGCAGCATCCTGATTTGCGCTTTCTCATCGCTCACAGCGCGTTCGGCACCGAAGATTTTCGGCTCGCCGCAGCAAACGCAGACCCACAATAGGAGAATGAAACAATGAGGATCGACCCTGGAAAAACAGTGCTCTGCGTCGTTTCGCTCGCCATGGTCGGTGGCTACGCGATGACAGCCACCGCCGCTGAAGCGCAAAAGCGCCCCAAAACGACCGCTGCCAGTGCGTCGCCCAAAAAGCCTGATGCGCAAAGAGGGCAGAGTAACCTAGCAGGAACAACGCAAGGCAGCGCGACCAGCTCTCCACGGCGCCCCAACACATACCGCAATCGGGCCGGTTACATTTTGACCAATCCGCGCAAGGTCACATTTAAAATGCCCACCAAAACCAACCGGACAGCCGCGAGCACTTTGCGCCGCAATGGCAGGGGCAATCAGATCACTCGCATTGGGAAAAATGTGAAAGATGGGCGCTCAGCCAGTGCTTCTAGAAATCTTTCTGCCAAACAAGCGCAGCGCGGCAAGCCTGTAGTCGACAAGACCTCAACCGCAGCGCTGCGCAATGCGGCGGCCAATGGCTTCAAACCCACCGCACAATCCCGCGGCGCCGCGCGAGCGGGCGCTACACCGATTGGAAGCGGACAGGTGACCAATCCAAGCCGCCAGTGGGGAGAGCTAGCAGCCCAAACTGCCCAACGCAAAGGTCTTGCTGCACCTAAAAAGGGCATAATCAGGCGCGGTATCGCTAGGTTTGTGGGACTGTTCAGTTGGTAGTTTTTGGCGACTTGGTGTTGATTTTGGATTGGAAGAATGCCCGCTTCTAGGAACTAAGATCTCGATCGGCTACGTCTTAAATTGGGATTGAAAGCGGACACTAATAGTGAATGCGCGTCCAATTTCTTCCAGTTGAAAGTTACTTCAAGTTGAAAGAATGACATCATTCTTACATCGCGGCGTCGCGATCTTGCCATCCGATCGGCCTAGCGGGGCTAGCACCTCTCCATATTTCAAAGGCCAATATTGTGACCAGATATTTCTATCGTGCGCTCCTGCTTGCAACAGCAGCGAGCGCTCCCTCGTCTTTGCTTGCTCAGGACGAAAGCGGCGATGCGGGCAACACCATTATTGTGACCGCCCAAAAGGTTGAGCAGCAGGCGAAAGATGTGCCGATCACCATTTCTGCGGTCAATGGCGAGCGGATCGAAGAATTGGGCGTGACCGATCTTGATGAGCTTTCCAACTACGTCCCCGGCCTGCTTATTCAGGAGCAAAGCGCGAACAACCCCGGTGTTGTTATTCGCGGTATCACCTCGGACAGCGGATCTGCGCAGCAAGGGCCGCGCGTCACGCTATACTACAACGGCGTCGATATCTCGCGTTCGCGCGGCTCGTATCAGGCGATTTATGATCTTGAGCGGGTCGAAGTTATAAAAGGTCCGCAAGCCACTCTGTTTGGGACCGCATCGGCTGTCGGCGCGATTAGCCTTGTGTCTGCACGGCCTCGCGAAGGGTTTTCAGCCGAGATCACCGGCGGTTACGGAAATTTCGATCAAACGCTTTTGGCGGGTCATCTCAACGCTGGGTCAGACGTGCTCGCGGGACGGATCGCATTCGAATATCGCACGCGCGATGGCTATGTTGAGAACCTCTCACCTAACCAAGAAGAAGAGCTCTACGCGCAAGACCAATTGGGTGTGCGTGCTTCTTTGCGCTTTACGCCCAGTGCAGATTTCACGCTCGACCTGATCGGCACATATGACCAACAGCGCAATGGCGGCACGCCGTTTGTCTCGGGCACTTTCCCAGCCTTTGCGGGCGCGCCGGGCGGCGCGGCCAATGCGTTTGAGGATGCCAATCTGGGCGGCAACCCCGCTGGCGCAGCTGCTCTGGGTGATGATCAGTTGGGGCTGAACCGCGAGGTTTATGACCTTAATCTGACGGCTGAATATCAGTTCTCCGATGATTGGGCGTTCACCACAGTCAATGGCTACCGCGAGTTTAACAGCGCCGAGGTGTTCGATGCCGATGGCACGGCCGCGCCTTTCCTCGAGTTTGCCGAAATCGCCGATGGTTGGCAGGTGAGCCATGAGGGGCGCTTCACCTATTCCGGCAGTAAACTGCGTGCAAATGCAGGCTGGAACCTGTTTATCGAAGACGGCGCGCAAAATGTGCCATTTGCGACCGAAGAGGGACTCTATCTTCAGTGCCTTACCTCACTCTTTGGCGCGCCGCTGATCCCCGGTCTTCCTTGTGTCGCTCCTGACGGCAGCGTTCCCGCAACAGCTACCACTGGCTTAGCAACGGGCGGAGCAGCAACTGCCATTCCTTATGCAGCATTATTTGAAAACCAAGGGCGCAACGAGGCCTATTCGGTCTTTGCGGATGTCACATGGTTTGCAACCGATGCCTTGGAAATTACCGCTGGCATTCGCTTCATTGACGAATACCGCGAGGCAGGTTTCCTCTCCGTTTCGCCCAATTCTGCACTATCGGGCGCGCCATTGATCCCGGGTTTCCTCGATACCAATGGCCAGACATTCCGCGCCGATGATAGCTTCACTGCAGCTTTGCCGCGGTTCAACGCACTTTACCGTGTCACAGATGATGTGAATGTGTTTGCGACCATTTCCAAGGGCCGCCGCTCACCCGTTGTTGACTTGGGGGCGACCCTTGACGGCGTGGGCAACGTTGTGCCCGACCTCGATATCGTCAACGAAGAGACCGTGTGGAACTATGAAGGCGGGATCAAATTTGCCGCCGGTCCGATATCGGGTGCTTTGGGCATCTACCTTCAGGAATATTCAAATTTCCAGGTTTCGGTTCAGGATCCCAACGGCCCGCTCGGCACCTTCATCACCCAAAGCGCAGGGTCAGCCGCCAATCTCGGCGTTGAAGGAGAGCTTTTCATTGATGCGACCGATTGGCTGCAAGTGTTCGGCAACTTTGGCTATATCGATGGCGGAATTGACGAAGATGGTGCGTTTTCGCCAGCTTTCTCTGGTGCGCGGTTCCGGCTTCAACCTGAGTTCCAAGCCTCTGGTGGTTTGACTGTCGACTATGAATTCGAAAACGGCATGCGCTTCTTCGCAACGCCAAGCGTCACCCACCGCAGCCGCATCTTCTTTGAAGTGCCCAACAGCGAGCTGATCAGCCAAGAAGGCGTAACTCTTGTGAACGCGCGCGCTGGGCTAAGCTTTGCTGATAAGCGGTATGAGATCTCTGGCTTTATCCGCAATGCTTTCAATGAAGATTATCTGCTCGATGCAGGCAACACTGGCGGTGCATTTGGGATACCGACCTTCATCCCCGCAGAGCCGCGCTTTTATGGCATTCAGGTGACAGCGCGTTTTGGGGACTAAAGCCATCAAGTAGCTGGATTCTTTAAAAAAAGGCCCACCGGACCAATTGGTTCGGTGGGTTTTTTTGACAATTGAGTCACGCAATCACTTGGAATTGTCGCAGCTCCGACACCCCGAAGTAGCCCTTATGTAAAACTGCGCAACTAGAGCACCGACGACGCGGCAATTCAAGCAGCCGCCGCAAAAGGGGAACACCTAGTGACACGTTTTCGATTGATCTCAACCGTAGGCGTATGCGCGCTTGCGACCATTCTTGCTGCACCTGCAATCGCTGGTGAGGTGCGCGGTACAGTCGCTGATGCAAGCGGTACAGAGAACCTTCAAGCAGCCGAGATAACCATTGAAGAGCTAGGCCGCAAGGCGACCACCGCTCGCGATGGTACGTATATCTTTGTTGGCGTACCTGCCGGGACTTACACCCTTACAGCGCGCTATGTCGGTGCAGACGCAGCAAGCTTTAGTGTCGACGTGCCAGAAGAGGGCAGCGTAACCCAAGATTTCAGTATGTCTTCGGGCGACGGCTCTATCGTCGTTGTAGGCCAACGCGCCAACCAAGCGAGCGCATTGTCGCGCAAACGTGCAGCGGATGGTGTGACAGATGTCCTTACCCGTGATGCTATCGGCCAATTCCCCGACCAGAACGTTGCAGAAAGCCTGCGCCGTCTGCCGGGCATCAATGTGCTCAACGACCAAGGCGAAGGGCGCTTTGTTTCTGTGCGGGGTCTTGATCCTGAGCTGAACTCTTCCAGCCTTAATGGTGTGCGCTTGCCATCGCCCGAAGGCGATACGCGCTCGGTCGCGCTCGACGTGATTTCATCTGACATTATCGAAAGCATCACGGTCAAGAAGTCCCTCACACCTGATATGGATGCGGATACAATCGGTGCTTCGATTGAGATTGAGACCACCAGCGCCTTCGACCGCAAGAAGGACCTCTTCACGGTCAAAGTTGAAGGCAGCTATAACGATCTGGCAGGTGAGCTGACGCCAAAAGCAAGCTTCGATTTCGCAACCAAGATCAACGACAATTTCGGGATTTCTGGCGGCGCATCTTACTACAATCGCCAGTTTGAGACCGACAACATCGAAGTCGATGGCTGGGAAGACAACGGCGCGGGTGCCTTTGCGACCGAGGTTCAATATCGCGACTATGATGTCGAGCGCGAACGGATCAGCGCAACACTGGGTCTGGATTTTCGCGCAGGCGACAGCACCGAGCTTTATCTGCGCGGTGTTTACAGCCAGTTTGACGATCAGGAATTCCGCCGCCGCCTTACCTTTGACCTGGGTGATTTTGATGGTGGTCCATCAGGAAACACAGGCCGCGCGTTCACCTATTCAGACGCCGACGAGGAATTCACCGTCGAGCGCGATGTCAAAGATCGCTTTGAAAGACAACGTATTCGCAGTCTTGTCTTCGGCGGCGAAAGCCGCTGGGACAGCTTCTTTGCTGAATATTCGCTCGCTTGGTCGAAATCGTCAGAGCGCGAAGACGGGTCGGTCGACCCAACCGTGTTTGAGCGCGATTTTGACGGTGATGGCCTGATAGTCGGCCTCGACTTTAGTGACAATCGCCGCCCAGCCTACACTGTGTCTGGCGCAACTGATCTGTTTTTCGATCCAGCTGAATATGAGCTCAATGATGTGGAGTTCACGCGCCTCTCTGATTCCGAAGACGAAGAATGGGCTGCCCAACTCGACTTTGGCAACGAGTTCTATTCCGATGCAGGCACACTGACGCTGCAAGGCGGTGTCAAAGCGCGTTGGCGCACGAAGAGCTTTAATAAGGAAGTCGATTTCTACGAGCTTGACGATTACACACTCGACCAAGTGCTTGGCCAAGGTGCGACCTACCGCATAGCTGACCTAGCGCCGCTTCCCGGCCTTACCGAGCCAAGCGACTTCTTCTTCGCCAATATCAACAGCTTTGAATTTCAGTCAGTGGACTCGATCTTTGATAGCGCGGTCGAAGACTACTCTGTCGATGAAGACATTTTTGCGGGATATGCGTTGGCGCGGTGGGAAACCGACAATCTGTTGATCATCGGCGGGCTCCGTTACGAGCGCACCTCGAATGATATTGAGGGCAATCTTGTGACGCTCATCGAAGAAGACGGCACTTTGCCCAATGGTCAGATCGCCGGTGAAGATACCGTCATCATCACCTCGAACAATATCTCGAAGGAATACGACCACTGGCTGCCGAGCCTCAATGTGAAGTTTGAAGCGGCCCCAGACGTGATCCTTCGGGCCGCCGGATATCGCTCAATCGTACGCCCAAGGCTTTCTCGGCTTGCTCCGCGATTTGCTGTTGAGGAGGCGGATGACGGTGAACGCGAAGGCGAATTCGGCAACCCCGATCTGCTGCCCTATGAGGCGTGGAACTTGGATGCGACGGCTGAGTATTACATGAGCTCAAACGGCGCGATCACTGCCGGGGTGTTCTATAAGGACATCAAAAACTACCAGATCGATGCAGAGTTTGAGAGCGATACAGCACCCTTCAACGGTGTTTTCAACGGGATTGCTTTTGATCAAGCGGTCATTCCGCTCAATGGGCCGAGCGCAGAGGTGTTCGGGGCAGAGTTTGGTTTTGCGCAGAGTTTTGACCATCTCGAAGGGTTCATCTCAGGCTTCATCATCTCGGCAAATTACACCTTCACCGATGCAACCGGCCTTGTGCCCAATGATGGTGATGCCTCTGACCTTCGCACGATCCGGCTCCCTGCAGCGTCTAAGCATACGTTCAATGGTGCGCTTGGATACGAAAAGGGGCCCCTTTCGCTTCGTTTGGCAGGCACATATCGGGACGGTTATCTTGATGAACTTGGTTCGGAAGCGGACGATGATCGTCAGGTGGCGAGCCACTTCCAGCTCGATTTCTCGGCACGCTTCCGCGTGAACGATAATATCAAGCTGTTCTATGAGTGGGTGAACATCAACGACGCGCAGTTCTTCGCATTCAACAACATTGGCGGTACACGCAACAACCTTCAATATGAAGAATACAGCTGGACTATGAAGGGCGGCGTTCGCGTCACTTTCTGATTGGATCCGGCACGCAGGAGGGGCTGTAATGCTCAGTAGATTTCATGGATTTGCTCTAATTTCCCTGAGCATTGCAGCCGCCTGCGCGACTTTGCCGCAAATGGGCGATCCGGGATCCACCGTTATGGCTGTGGCGGAAACGGTGCCTGTCGGGACCGTCAATGAGGATGCAGCAGACGACCCCGCGATCTGGCGCAATGCGGCGGACCCGTCGGCGAGCCTCATTGTCGGGACCGACAAGAAAGCAGGGCTTCACGTCTATAATTTGAAAGGCGAGCAACTTAGCTTTTTGGCAGGCGCTGGCCTCAACAATGTCGACTTAATCGAGCTTGCTGATGGACGGGTATTGGTGGCGGCGAGCGACCGCGCTGACACGGCGAGCGCGCACATCCACTTGTCATTCCTCGACACACAGACCGGCACTTTGACCTTCGCAGGGAGACGAAGCGTAGGGCCGGGCGAGGGTTATGGAATTTGTTTTGGCGGCGTAAATGACGCTGGCGAAGTAACAATCTACAGCGCGCCCAAAGAGGGTTTCATCTATGAAACGCGTTTCAATCCAGACGTAGCCGATACAGCGCAAAAGACTCTGACCAAAGTGCCGAGCCAACCGGAAGGGTGCGTCGCCGATCAGCGCACTGACACGCTTTATATCGGCGAAGAGGCCGCTGGCATTTGGGCAATCGATTTGGCGACGGGTTCCAAACAGCTGGTGGCTGAAACAGGGACCGGGATACTGGTCGCTGATGTCGAAGGCTTGGCGCTGGCTCCTGAAGGCGAAAACGGCGGCTATCTCGTTGCGTCGAGCCAAGGTGACAACGCTTATGCCGTTTATACCCTTCCCTCCATGGAGCCTCTTGGCCGTTTCAGGATCGCGCAAGGTGTCTTTGGCAGCGCGGAGGAAACCGACGGTATCGAGCTTGATCCACGTTCTTTCGGGGATGAGTTTCCCGGCGGCCTGTTTATTGCGCAGGATGGTGTGAACCCGCCTAATGCACAGAACTTCAAATATGTGCGTTGGGATGAAATTTTGATGGCATTGAGGCCGGGTCCTGCCATAAACTAACGCACACAAAGCCATGACGTTCACCACTGCCCAAAAACTCATTGCCGAGGCTATCGGCACCTGCCTTTTGGTCGCCACCGTTGTGGGGTCCGGCATTATGGCGGAGCAATTGGCGGACGGGAATGTGGCGATTGCCCTTTTAGGCAATACGATTGCGACGGGTGCGATTCTCTATGTTCTGATTACTGCGCTGGGCCCCATATCAGGCGCACATTTCAACCCCGCTGTAAGCTTGGTCTTTGCCTTCAAAAAAGACACCAGCTGGAGCTTGGCCGGGCTGTTTGCACTGGTCCAAATTGCGGGCGCCATTGCAGGGACGCTTTTGGCGCATGGCATGTTTGATCAAACGATAATTCAAGTCTCAACCAATGAGCGTTCCGGCCCATCGCAATGGCTGTCAGAGATGGTGGCCACATTTGCTTTGCTGTTTGCCATTCTCATGACTTTGCGTGTTCGACCCGAAGCGGTGCCGACCGCGGTCGCTCTTGTTATCACGGCGGGATATTGGTTCACTGCCAGCACCTCTTTCGCCAACCCTGCGGTGACGATAGGGCGTGCCTTTACTGATACATTTTCCGGGATCGCACCTGGAGATGTTGTGCTCTTTATAGTCTCCCAATTTATAGGAGCGGTTTTGGCTTGGCTGGTTTGCGACATGCTGCTGCGGCCAACAGAAACACACTCGTAACACCCGTCACGCGGGTGCAGCGAAACTGCAATCCCAGAGTCTCAGCTTTCTCTATTATGTCTCTGTTCCTTCGCGTAGGTGACACGATGCCCCGCTAGTTCCTCCCCAAGACCAAGCGTCAGGGTCGCTTGGAAAATAATTGGGGAAAATCGTGATCCGTAATCCAATGGGCGCGTCGCGCCATCTGTGCTTTCGCGCATCTCTTTTCGTCGGAGTAGCTTGCCTCGCTCATACGCCGGTTATGGCTCAGGAAACTGTCGAAGCCGAAGAAGATGCTGGCAATCAAATCGTCGTGACCGCCACACCCATCAGGGACAGCCTTGAGGCGGCTCTTAAAGAAAAGCGTGAAGCGCTCAACGTGGTCGATGTGATCGCGGCTGATACAATTGGCCGTTTCCCGGATCAGAACCTTGCAGACTCATTGGGCCGCGTTCCTGGCCTAGCGATTGAACGCGACCAGGGGCAGGCGCGCTTTGTTAACTTCCGCGGTGCTCCCTTTCGTTTCACCAGCATTGCTTTTAACGGCATCGACGTGCCCGGAGCAGAGAACGGCCGCGTGCCGCGCTTTGATAGTTTCCCGTCTTCGATCACCAGCGGCATCCGCGTAAACAAAGCCATCACAGCTGATATGCCCGGCGAGGCTGTCGCAGGGTTTGTGAATATTTCAACTGCCAGCCCGTTTGATCGCGATGGCTTTTTTGTCTCGGCCGAAGCAGGCTTTGGAAACCAAGAATTGGGCGATGTGCGCAATGACCGTTTGAATGGGCGGATCGGCTATTCAAACGACACATTTGGCGTGCTGGTTTTTGGCTCTCGCAATTTGCGCGGGCGGATCACAGACAACCGAGAATATGAGCTGACACAAGGGCCAAACGGCGAGATTTTCCCAGACAATCTTGATTTCCGCTCCTATCGCGGGGAGCGCGAAGACCGTTCCTATGGCGGCGAGATCGGCATTCGCCCTTCGGATAGCTTCAACATCTATGCGCGTACAATCTTTAGCGAGTTTATCGACCGCGAAGAACGCAACCAGTTCGACTTTGATATCGCTGATGGCGCTGGCATC
>JBCAZT010000018.1:0-35122 GCA_038532855.1 Pseudomonadota bacterium | reverse complement strand
AAAGCTGAGGCGAAATTTGAAAAGCCAGCCTTTGGACCCGATGTAAAAACAGGCGAGGAAGAGCCAGCGCCCAAGCCGATATACGCAATGCCGCCTCTTGCCGAACTGCGCATGCAAACAGAAGCCATCAAGAAAAAAGACCGGGTTTGGGAACAATTAGAAACGGCAGCTCAGGCCGAACATCTGGATTTGCAGACGACCAAAATTCTGACGCATTATAGAAATGGCATAGAGGCTTTGGGAAAGCTCAGCCGATCTGATGGTGTGGACCAGCCTGTTTTTGAACTGCCGAGTGTTTCGGGCCCCATTTCAGCATCGCCCTTTTTCGGCAGCTCAGGCCTTGCCACGAGTGAGAAACCCGAGGTCGGCGCAAAGCACCAAAGCTACGACGATGAGGCCTTTTCTCCCAAAGACTGACCGGAAAAAGGCGACACAATCGCCGTTCCTAAATGGGATGATGCAACGGTCGGTGGCAATCAGCTTGCCTGCTCATCCTTTTCGACCCGCGTATACGGCACGAAATCATCAAAGAAGATGGGGCCAGCGAAAATACCAGAAAAACGATCCACCGCCGTCACAACATCCAGTCTGCACAATTGCGAGGAACTGAACCGCCGCTGGACCAGCACATCATCGCGGTCAATCCGCTCCGGATGCCGAGTTTTTTGGACATAAATCGTTTTACCGCGGCCATAGACATAGGCCGTATCATCAATCACGGTCAGGCGATCATTGGGCAGGGAACGGATGCACCGCACAGGCTCACCCGCGACACGCCCTTCGATGAGCTTAGCGAGCTTTTTCTCGCCTTTGGTCATTTCGGTTTCAGCTGCGCTTTCAGAGCTGGTTTCATCTTCCGCAATGACCGTAGGCGAGACCACCAAAGAAAGGCCCATCACTGCGCCGAACAAAGCTGTCTTTCTCATCGAACTGCTCCTTATGTTTCACCCGTCTACAATGTAGACTGGCACTTTGATACTGAACGGGCAATGACCATAGCCATATGCACGAAATCTATCGATAGAAGTTTAAGTCGATAGTTGTGAGACCTGTATCCTTTGCGCGGTGCATACTGAGATCCACTTCAATCTCATCGTCAGAGGCCAGTTCGATAAAAAGCTCATACTCTTGTAGGCGCAGTGTGTTCTTGAGATAATGAGCGTAACTATCGCCGTATTCGCGCCTGTATTTTTCCACTTCCGCATCTGTATAGGTTCGCGGTGTTTGCTGTTCCAAAAGCGACGGCAGACAATCATCGAGGTCGCGTCTTAGCCGGTCAAAAGCCTTTTCAGCCTCGCGATCCTCGCCTGCGGCAAATCGCCAATTGCAGGTGACATCAAAACCATCGTCATCCAAGCTAAGGTCACAGTTGCTTGCATTGCGAACAATCCCAGAGGTTCCATGCTTGGTAAGGTCGGTTTTGCCAGCAGCGTTGATAGTGATTCCAACGCCTTCAAGCTGTTTAAACTGACCTGAAACGATCGAACGCACGGCAGGGCACTGGCTTTGCGCCGCAGCGGAGTTGGGTATCGCAAAAGCCACCGCTGCAAGCGCCCACGCGCAAGTGTCGCCCGCTCTGATCATGTGTCGGCAGGGCCGCCTTTCAGCACAAAGCGCCGATCGCAATATCCGCAATCGACAAAGCCGCTTTCATCGATTTCCATAAAGACGAGCGGATGCCCGAGTGAGGCGGCGCGGTAGGCAGCGCCACCGCGGATTTGGCTTGCGCCATCACAGCTGACGCGGCGGGTTTCGACCAGAATGGTTTCAGGGGCGGTGGTGGTTGTCATGGCCCCAGAATAATCGCCTGCGAGGATGAATTCAATCGCTGTTTGCTCCGCATTGCTTGCACCGCGCGCGTTGATCGTTATGGACTTTTGCCATGCCCAGTGAACCAGCGATCCGCATTGAAAACCTAGTGAAACGATATGCAGCAGCAAAGGCTGCAAAAGGCGCGGATGCTGAAGGCAAATTGGCACTAAACGGCGTAAGTTTCGATGTGCCTGAGGGATCTATTTTTGGGCTGCTCGGCCCAAATGGCGCGGGCAAATCGACGCTCATCAATATCCTTGCCGGCATCGTTATGAAAACCAGCGGCAGCGCCAATATCTGGGGTTTTGATATTGATGAGCAGCGCCGCAATGCCAGCCGCGCGATTGGGATCGTCCCGCAGGAGATCGTTTTCGATCCGTTTTTTACTCCGTTTGAAGTGCTTGAAAATCATGGCGGTTTTTACGGCATTGGCAAAGCTGAGCGGCGCTCGATGGAGCTGCTTGAAGCGGTGCGTCTGGCGGACAAACGCGATGCTTATGCGCGTACTTTGTCGGGCGGTATGAAGCGGCGGTTATTGGTTGCAAAAGCCATGGTGCATTCGCCGCCAATCCTTGTTTTGGATGAACCGACCGCAGGCGTTGATGTAGAACTGCGCCGCCAATTGTGGGAGCTTGTCACCGAGCTTAACCGCGAAGGGGTAACTGTGGTTTTGACCACGCACTACCTCGAAGAGGCAGAGGAATTGTGTGATGAGATCGCGATTATCAATCACGGCGAACTGATCGCGCACAAGCCCACGCGCGAGCTGGTTGATATGGCGCGGGAGAAAATCGTCGCGGTGACTCTGGCGAATGACGTTGCCAATGCGCCTTCGCACGAGGCCTTCAGCAAAGTGCAGCTGAGCGGCGAGCGCGGTGTGGAGGTCACGTATAACAAGGACCAATTGAGCGCAGGCCAAGTGCTTGCAATCCTGCAAGGTCAGGGTCTCACCATTGAAGACGTGACGACGCGCGAGGCGGATCTGGAAGATGTGTTCGTGCAGCTTACTGGGACGGGATGACAGCGGGAAAGGTCAGATAATGCGCATCGGATTGGCAAGTGTTGCGGCAATGGCTCTTGTCGGGTGTGGCAGCGCGATAAGCGTTAAGGCTGAGGGCGAGCCAGGTCAAGCTCAAGCCGATGTCTCCTGCCCATCCGAAGGCGAATTTCTACAGGTGCTCGGCAGCGGTGGGCCCATTGCTGAAGGCGGTTCAAGCGCCAGAGCGGGCACGTCTTACCTTTTGTGGATCGATGGAGATGCGCGCCTTTTGATCGATGCAGGCGCTGGCAGCTTTCTGCGTTTTGCCCAAGCCCGCGCAAATATCTCCGACCTTGATGCTGTCTTGCTTACCCATTTACACGCCGATCATGTTGGCGATTTGCCCGGTATTTTGAACACAGGCGGATTTGAAGGGCGAAGCGATCCTTTGCCTGTTATTGGCCCTGATGCCGCGCCGCGTTTTCCCGGCACAGGTGAGTTTCTGGATCGCTTATTGTCCAAAGATTCAGGCGCGTTTGCTTATAATGGCGGGTATCTTGATGGCAGCGAGAACAAGCCCCTGCTTGAGCCGCGCGATATCGCAACCGGCGAAGGGGATGCTGATCCAACCGGGCTTGATATCGCCAATGAATATTCGGTGATGGCGCATCCTGTTCATCATGGGCCTGTGCCGGCATTGGGATATGTCATTGATTTTGGAGCCAAGAGTTTTGTCATCACAGGCGATCAAAGCTTCTTGAGTGAGCGTTTCCTCACTGATCTGACGGGCAGCAAACCAACCATCCTTTTCGCCCATCACGTCATCAATGGCGATGACGGACAGCCGCGCGGGCTGCACCGTACGCCTGGGCAAATAGGCGAGCTGGCGGGCGCGCTTGATGCACAGCGTTTGGTCCTCACGCACAACATGCAGCGCAGCCTGACGCAGATCGATCAGGGGCTTACATCGATAGCTGAAAATTACTCTGGCCCTGTTGCCGTGGCGGACGATCTTGATTGCTTCGCGCTTTAGCGATCGCCCTATCTCCCTCTTGCCCCCGCGAAGATAGCGCGCCATGGCATTGGAATGGGCGAGACTAAACAAGACTTTGACGTAATCATCATTGGCTCGGGCGCTGCTGGGCTGACTGCGGCGCTGGAGCTGGCCGAGACCAAACGCGTGCTCGTTCTGGCCAAGGGTTCTTTAACAGGCGGCTCCACCGCATGGGCGCAAGGCGGCATTGCGGCGGTCCTGGATGCTGGCGATACGTTTGAAAACCACGTGCGCGATACGATGGTGGCAGGCGCTGGTTTGAATGACCGTGAGGCAGTCGAGTTTGTGATCGAAGGCGCGCCCAAAGCGATTGATCGGCTGTGCGAGCTGGGTGTGCCGTTCAATCAGGAATCGGGCGATCTGCATCTCACGCGCGAAGGTGGGCATTCGCATCGCCGGATTGTCCATGTGGATGATGCAACCGGTTGGGCCGTGCAATCCGCTTTGCTCAAGGCCGCCGAGGCCTCGCCCAATATCACTATGCTGGGCGGGCGCACTTGCATTGATTTCATAACCGATCGCCACCGCGAAAACTTCTCTGCTGCTGGCCGGGTTTGGGGCGTTTATGCGCTTAATGAAGAGACAGGCCGGGTCGAGCGGCATATGGGCCGCGCCACCATTTTGGCAGCAGGCGGGGCGGGCCGCGTCTATCAATTTTCCACCGCGCCGCGCGGCGCAACAGGTGATGGTATCGCGATGGCGTGGCGGGCAGGCGCGCGCGTTTCCAATATGGAGATGATGCAGTTTCACCCCACGTGCCTTTACAATCTCGAAGTCAAAAACTTCCTCATCACTGAGGCTGTGCGCGGGGAGGGCGGCAGGCTTTATCATCCCGAAACGGGCCACCGTTTTATGGCTGACTATGATCCAGAACGGATGGAACTGGCCCCGCGCGATGTGGTGGCGCGCGCGATTGACGATCAGATCAAACGCTTTGGCCTTGATTATGTCCATCTCGATATCAGCCATGAAAGCCCCGAGTTTATCCGCAATCACTTCCCGACGATTGACGAGAAATTGTCAGGCCTTGGCATTGATATGACCACGGGCCCGATCCCTGTCGTCCCCGCTCAGCATTATACGTGCGGCGGCGTCGTGGTGGATTTGAAAGCGCGCACCGATTTGCCCGGCCTATGGGCGGCGGGCGAAGTCACCGAAAGCGGCCTTCACGGCGCAAACCGTTTGGCCTCGAACTCTTTGCTAGAATGCTTCGTTTTCGGCGAGGCGGCAGCGGAAGATATCCTCGCGCGCTGGGATGAATTGCAGGAGCCGCCCGCAATCCTCCCATGGGATGAAAGCCGCGTGACCGATTCCGATGAAGAGGTCGTCATCAAGCAAACCTGGACCGAAATCCGCCGCTTTATGTGGAATTATGTCGGCATTGTTCGCACCACCAAGCGGCTGGAACGCGCCAAGCGCCGGATCGAATTGCTCCAACAAGAGATCGAGGATTATTACGGCGCGTTTCGCGTGACGACTGACCTTATTGAACTGCGCAATCTGGTGCAGGCCGCAGAGTTGATCGTCAGATCCGCGCTAGAGCGGCATGAGAGCCGAGGGCTGCACTACACGCTGGATTATCCCGATACGGCGGAAGAGGTGCGCGATACGGTGTTGGTGCCTTAGTCAAATATGGTCATTCCCGCGAAAGCGGGAACCTAGTGCAACAGCTCGATACATCGCAGCGAAAGGGAGAAGGCGTATTAAATCGCCATGCTCCGCCACCTCGTCTTTGCCCTTTCGGCCATCGCGGCCACCCCGCTTGCCGCACAAGAACCACCCACCCCCAACCAAATCGTTGTCACCGCCCAGCGTTCTGGCGCGCCGATGTGGACGATTGAGACTGCAACCGGCACCATCATCCTCGTCGGCGAACTGCGCGCAGTGCCCAAATCGACGCCGTGGGAGCCCGACAGGTTGAAAGAAGCCACCGCCGAGGCACAGCGCGTCATCATTCGCGCTCGGCCCAAGATTTCGCCGGGTGATATCTTCCGCATGATTTTTCGTGGGGGCAAATTTACGAAGCTTCCCAAAGGCTCTGTTGCGGCTGATTACTTGACCCTTGAACAACGCGAACGGCTTGCGGCGCTCGAAGAAGAATATGACCAGGATTATGATCGCTCCAGCTTTCTGATGACCGGTTTCGATTTGCTCGCCCGCCGTCTCGATTTTGATGACGAGACAACCAAGGACGCGACCGAAATCGTCAAAAAGGCCGCCGACAAAGCGGATGTGCCTGTAACTCGGCCCGAACGCTTTCGCGGCGAAGACCTGCTCGATAATCTCGCCGAGGCACCGCCCGAAAGCCATATCCCCTGCCTTGAAGCGGCCATGGCAGCGACTGAGCAAGGCCAATCCATCATCGAGAAACGCGGCAATGATTGGCGCAAATTCGATGTGCCCGCGGTGATGGCAAACCCGTTGGAAAAGGCGCTGGGTCAATGTTGGCCTTGGGCAGATAGTGAGTTGGGTGAGGATATCCGCGCGCAATGGACAGGAATGATAGAGGATGCCGCAAGCCAAGATGGCGTGACGCTTGCCGTGGTGCCTTTGCGAGTGCTGGCGGAGGATCAAGGCGTGCTCGACCAATTGGAAACGCGCGATTTTACGATATACGGACCTGACTGGCGAAGCTCCTCAAACTAACGACTACATTCGTAGACGACAATCGTTCCTTGGTCGGAAAAGGCCGTCCTTCGCGGCCCAAAATAGCGCTTTGGCCGATGTCTGATTGTGGCTTTTGCAAAGATCGCCATTCTTCTTAGCAGACACAGCGTGCCTTCCCCGAAAACAAGGCGTTTGTGTCTGATCGACTGCGAATGCCGACGCCAGCGGGTAAGGGTAATGCCTCGTGCCGCTCGACGTTTTTAGCCGATCATCCGATTGATTTTGAAAGGATGATCCAATGAGATTTGCTACCAAATTTGCTGCTATTCCCGTGCTTGCACTTGCATCCACTTTGCCTCTTGCTGCTCCAGCTGTGGCGGAGACTGAGACCTCCAAGGACACGCGTATTCTGGTCACCGAAATGGACAGCTGGCAAGCCAATGCCACGCGAAGGTTGAACCGGGCTTTGCAGCGCAATCCGATCAATCAAACAGGCGCGCCTGCGCCGGGTATTGTGCAATTGAGCTTTACATTGAACGCCAAGGGTAGCCCCACCAATGTCGAAGTGTTGAGCAACAGCGCCAATCGCCCCGCAGCGCAATCGGCGAAATATGCGGTGAGGCGAATGGGCGATTTGAGCGATGTGCCGGTGTCGAATGTGGGCGATACGCAATTCATCGCCAATGTCATTTTCGCCAATGACCATCGTGAAAAACGCAGACTGATCGCTGAGCTCAAAAGCAAACCATATGCCAGCTTTGCCTCGAAGTCTGGCAGCTCAACCTATGTCGTGCTGAGCAATTAAACCTCTCTTTGCTTGATCGATCTCGCGCAGGAACCTAGTCTCAAAGACGAACCTTTCTGCGCGAGATTTTCTGTATGCCCACAATCAATGCCACCACGACCGGGATCGAGCTGTTCTATGAAGAGCATGGTGATCGTTCTAATGAGACGATCCTTTTGATTATGGGGCTGGGCGCGCAGATGACTTTGTGGCCCGATGATTTTGTCGCCGCTTTGGTGGATCGCGGCTTTCACGTTATCCGCTATGACAATCGCGATATTGGTCTGAGTGAGAAAATGGGCGATGCGCGCGCGCCGGGTATTGCATGGCAGGTGCTGCGCAAACGCTTTGGCTGGCCTGCGCCTGTGCCTTACACGTTGAAAGACATGGCGCATGATGCAGCGGGCCTGCTTGATGCTCTTGGCATTGAAAAAGCGCATGCCGTGGGCGCATCGATGGGCGGGATGATTGCGCAGCTTCTTGCCATCCACCATCGGCACAAATTGCTTTCTATGACTTCGATCATGTCGACGACTGGCAATCCGAAACTCCCCCAAGCCGATAAGGAAGCGATGGAGGCGCTGATTGCGCCGCTTCCCTCGCTTGATGATGAAGAGCTTATGCTTGCGCATGGCATGCACATTCGCGACAAGATCGGATCACCCGGATTTAAAGGCGACCCAGAGCGGCGGCGCGAATTGGTGCTCAAAAATTTGCGCCGCAGTGTTTATCCGCCAGGCCTGCCGCGCCAACTTGCCGCGATCATCGATGATGGCGACAGGCGTGAACGTTTGAAAGGTGTGACGACCCCGACATTGGTGCTTCACGGTGAAGGCGATCCACTGGTCAAAGTGGAAGCAGGGCGCGAGACCGCAGAGCATATTCCCGGCGCCAAGCTGGTGACTATACCTGGGTGGGGCCACGATCTGCCCAATGAGCTGACGGAACAATTGGCCGATGAAATAGCCGCCCATGCCAAGTCGGTGAGCGAGAAAGAGCCCGCTTAGGCCCTGCTTAGGGAACAGGGAGCAAATCATGGCATTGAAAGTGATCGGCGCGGGGTTTGGCAGGACAGGCACAGCCTCGCTCAAAGCGGCGCTTGAAATTCTGGGCTATAATAAAACCCATCACATGTTCGAAGTGATGGATAGCAAAGATCAGATGCGGCTGTGGCATGCAATAGGTCAAGGAGAAGCACCCAACTGGGATAAGGTCTACGATGGCTTTCCAGCCGCTGTCGATTTCCCAACAGCCGCCTATTGGCGAGAGCTGTCCACTTCTTATCCCGATGCAAAAGTGATCCTGACAGTTCGCAGCGCGGAAAGCTGGTGGAAAAGCGCGAGTGAGACGATCATCCCCATCGGTCGAGCGCCTCCAGCTTGGGCGCGCTCGTTAATACCGCCAATCCGACGGAATGTTGAGATGACCAACGGAACCGTCTGGAATCGGATGTTTGATGGCAGGCAGTTTGAAAAAGACCACGCTGTGCGCATGTTTGAACAGCATAACGCAGCTGTGCAGGCTGAATTATCGCCCGAGCGCTTGCTGGTTTTCGAAGTGAAGCAGGGGTGGGAGCCGCTGTGCGCTTTTCTGGGCAAGCCTGTTCCCGACCAGCCATTCCCGCATGTCAACGATACGGCCGAATTCAAAAAGACCATTCGCAATATCCGCTCAGGCTTTGCGGCGTTTCATCTGATTTTGCTGCTTGGGGCGATCGCAGCGCTTTGGACCGTTTTCGGGTAGTCTCCCAAGGGCTGGCGGTGCGCAATAGAATTACCGTTACGGATTCGATTGCTCCACCAATTGATTCACATGATTCAATCACCACTTTTTTCTTCACAGATTCAATTTGGGGCTTGCGCGGTGCGCGACTCTAGCTTTCTCCACGCGTCGCGGTGGTGCACCGGCATAACACACCTCATTTTTCCGCCGAATTAGAGTTAATCTTGTGTTGACGAGAATCCGCGACTGATTCAGTATCTAGTGGTTCGGTTCGCACACGGACCCCCACAATTAGGTGTTTCTGACCGCGCAGCCACTAGCGCGGACGAGGGAGGAGTCACTTTAAAGGCGGGTTTGGGAGCTGATTGAGAGAGACGCAGGGCGGATAAGTCTGTGGCCATCCAGTTGATGGGCAGGGGTTAAACTGTCGAAAAAGAAAAGAGAACAGAATTGGAACATTGTGCTTGCGCAACCGTTCAATTCCGGGGACAATACGGGGCTTAAATGGATTTCAAAGCGAGTGATAACGTGCCGGCAGAAACCACCACTGACGTGCTTGAAGAAGCGGAAACCGCAGCAGAGGAAAAGGCTATAAAAATGGACAAAGCCGACCCAGCAAGCGAAGAACTGATCGCTGCCAAGGGCGCAGAGGCGCTGGGCAATGCTATGGTTGCAGCGGCGAAAGAGGCCGCCACTCCTGACAGCAAAAAAGTGAATGATCGACGGTTCGACATTCAGATCGACGAAGCGCGCGATGCGAATCTTACAGAATTTGGCAAGGAAACGCTGACCGATCGCTATTTGCTTCCCGGTGAAAAGTATCAGGATCTGTTTGCGCGCGTTGCAGATGCCTATGCCGATGATGCGCAGCACGCTCAGCGTCTGTATGATTACATTTCGAACCTGTGGTTCATGCCTGCAACGCCAGTTCTTTCAAATGGAGGCACATCGCGGGGCCTTCCAATCTCATGCTATCTCAATTCGGTTGAAGACAGCCTTGGCGGGATTGTCGGCACGTGGAATGAAAATGTCTGGCTCGCTTCCAAAGGCGGCGGCATCGGCACCTATTGGGGCAATGTGCGCGGCATTGGCGAGCCTGTTGGCTTGAATGGCAAAACCAGCGGCATCATTCCGTTTGTGCGGGTGATGGACAGCTTGACGCTCGCGATTTCGCAAGGATCGCTGCGGCGTGGGTCTGCTGCGTGCTATCTTGACGTATCGCACCCAGAGATCGAGGAATTCCTCGAAATCCGCAAGCCATCGGGCGATTTCAACCGCAAAGCGTTGAACCTGCACCACGGCGTGCTGCTCACCGATGAATTTATGGAAGCGGTTCGCGAAGGCGCTGAGTTTGAGCTGAAATCACCCAAAACGGGCGAAGTGCGCGGCACTGTGGATGCGCGCTCGCTGTTCCAGAAACTGGTCGAATGTCGCCTTGCAACGGGCGAGCCTTACATCGTGTTCAACGATACGGTGAACCGCATGATGCCCAAGCACCACCGCGATCTGGGCCTTAAAGTGTCCACATCCAACCTGTGTTCAGAAATCACACTGCCCACTGGCATTGATCACCTAGGCAATGATCGCACGGCTGTGTGCTGCCTATCCTCGCTCAACCTTGAAAAGTGGGATGAGTGGAATGGCGACAAGCAATTCATCGAAGACGTGATGCGCATGCTCGACAATGTGCTGCAGGATTACATCGACCGCGCTCCTGATGAAATGGCCCGTGCGAAATATTCTGCGGAACGCGAACGCAGCGTTGGCCTTGGCGTGATGGGCTTCCACTCCTTCCTCCAACAAAAGGGGCTGGGTTTTGAAAGCGCGATGGCGAAAGCGCTGAACCTTAAAATGTTCAAGCACATCCAAGCCAAAGCATCCGAAGCCTCCATGCTGCTTGCGCAAGAGCGCGGACCATGCCCTGATGCAGCCGAAATGGGCGCGATGGAGCGTTTCTCTTGCAAAATGGCAATCGCGCCAACCGCGTCGATCAGCATCATTTGCGGCGGGACATCGGCGTGCATTGAACCGATCCCGGCCAATATCTACACGCACAAGACATTGTCGGGCAGCTTCATCGTGAAGAACCCATACCTTGAAAAAATCCTCGACAAAAAGTCGAAGAATTCAAACAGCGTGTGGAATTCGATCCTAGAAAATGGAGGCTCGGTCCAGCACCTCGATTTCCTCTCAAATGAGGAAAAAGCGAGCTTTAAGACCAGCTTTGAAATTGATCAGCGCTGGCTTTTGGAATTTGCCGCTGACCGCGCGCCCTATATCGATCAGGCGCAGTCGCTGAACCTGTTCATCCCAGCTGATGTCGACAAATGGGATCTGATGATGCTGCACTTCCAAGCATGGGAGAAAGGCATCAAATCGCTCTATTATCTCCGCTCAAAATCAGTCCAGCGCGCAGGCTTTGCTGGCGGAGTTGAGGCGGACAACACCGCCAATGCTCCCGAAATAGAGCTGAAAGCAGAGCTGGGCGAACAGCAAACCGATTATGAGGAATGCCTTTCTTGCCAGTAACGCGCTGCCCGTAAACCAGTGCATATTGGGATCATGCCAAATCCATGTCCCAGTAATAAAGACCCCCGCATCCCGAAAAGGATAGCGGGGGTTTCACTTGGACGAGTGTTTAGCGCGCCCAGAAAACAGCTTTCTCCATCTTGGATGTATCCCCTCCAAACCCCTCGCTTTTTGGAAAGAATTTGGTAAGGTTACTTTGCTTAGGAAGGTGCTATGAAATCTCGCCAATCCAATCGAGTAGCGACATCCGCGACCGGTTCTTATCGCACGCCCAAAGGCATGCAATGGGATGTTGAGCTGGGTGATTTGTCACAAGGTGGCTGCCGCGTGAGCGATCCTCGCGCTGGATTGCATTTGGGTGAATATGTTCGCCTGTTTATAGCAGGCACTGGTCCGCACATGGCCGAAGTTGTTTGGCGCAATACAAGCAATGCAGGACTTGCTTTTCTGCGCCCGCTGCCGCCCCGCTTGTTCACCCACTTGGCTGCGGCCGAATGGGATGCGGCTTCCACTGCGTTTAAAGAAACGCGCAATGAAGGCGCTGTGCGCCGCTTCGTCTAATCGATAGCGCGACAGGCGCTCACCCGCGCCAATCTTACAACAAGCTCGCACTTGACAGGTTTGTGTGTCATACTGTCCTGACAGCGCTAGGGATCAGCGCGCAATGAAAGGACGCTAAGCTTATGAACCTTCCTGTTGCCGCCGGTATTTTCGGCCTGATCGTCTCGTTCGTCTATCTGTTCAACGCGATGCGCGTTTTGAAAACATCGGGCATGGGCCACACGCATAATGCCGCGATGATCCACGCGGCGATGGCGGGCATTTTTCTGCCAGCAAGCGCGATTATCATCATCGCCTATATGCCTTGAGCGAACAGGCGGACTCGGTGAAGCCAGCCCGCTTGATCGCTGCCGTCGCGCTTGCTCTGCTTGTCTCAGCCTGCGCGCGCCAAATCGACGCAGGCGTAAGCACCGCGCCTGATACGCCAGGCTTTCTATGGGGTCTGTGGCACGGCTTTATATTCCCTTGGAGCTTTATCGGCTCGCTGTTTAGCCCGAACATCGCGGTCTACGCCGTGCCCAATTCGGGCGGCTGGTATGATTTTGGCTTCTTCCTAGGGATTACCGTGCTGGGCGGGGGCAGCTTTTTCGGATCAAAGAAACGCGGGCGGGATTAGGGCGCGGTCTCAGAAGCCCATGACGCTCCAATACCACAGGTAAAAGGCCGTCCAGCAGACCGCGAAACCGCTCCAAACCACCCGCGTGCCGAACCGCTCCACCAGTTTCGGCCCAAGCCACCCCGCGACTAGCGCTACCAGTGCAAATCGCGGCAGGCGGGCGAGGATGGACGCGAGGAAGAACCCCCCCAAACCACCCCAGCCAGCGCCTTGTGCGCCAGCAGCAAAGGCATAGAGCTTGTAGGGAACGCCAGAAAAACTGCCGATCATCATCGCGACCGGGCCGCTCAGTTCCCAGTCGAGCATGACTTGTTGTAAAAGATCAGAATTGATGCCGGGAACCATGAGCATCATTCCCTGGATATCCAGTGATGAAGTGGCTGTCAGGTGGGCAATGACTGCGCCTCCAATCGCCGCAAACACCGCCGCGATCCCTGCGCCCAACAGCGCCTTCCTCACCCCCACTTTGATACCCAGCGTCATGATCGGCACGTCTGCGACGATGAAGAAAAGGGTCGCCTCGGCCAGAGCCCAGATCGCGATGAGCGCGGGCATCATATCACGGCACGAAGAAGTAATTGACGAGATGGAAGAAGACCGGCGCGGAAAAGCTCACCGAATCCATCCGGTCCAGCGCGCCGCCATGCCCTTCGATCATTGTGCCCCAATCCTTTGCGCCCAGGGACCGTTTGACTGCGGACAGGACCAATCCGCCTGCAAAACCAGCAAAGACGATTGTGGCGGCCAACAATCCAGCTTGAACAGGAGTGAACGGCGTGATCCAGAACAGCCCTGCGCCAATCGCTGATGCGGTCAGGCCGCCGCCGATTAGGCCCTCCCATGTTTTTGCCGGGCTAACGCGCGGGGCGACTTTGGTTTTGCCGAACAGCTTGCCAAACACATATTGCATCACGTCCGAGAGTTGGACGACGGTGATGAGGAAGAAGAGCAGTAGGAAATTCTCCTCGAACCCCGGAATATCGAGCAGCAGCAAAGCGGGCGCGTGGCTGATGCAATAGACGTTGAGCATCAGCGCCCATTGAATTTTGGCGCTGCGGGTAAGGAAATCCTGCGTCTCGCCTTTCAGCACGGCGAGCAGCGGGAGCAGAAGGAAGGCCCAGACAGGGATGAGGATGGAAAACAGGCTCTGCCAATCGGACCAGATGAGCCAATATTGGAGGGGGATGAAAAGGTAGAACGCGGCGACAGTCGCGGTGTGATCCTCTGCCCTTGTGGGCGTGATGGAGAGAAATTCGCGCAGGCAATAAAAGCTAGTGAGCGCGAACAGGACGATGGTGATTGTCTTGCCGAAATAGAACGCAACCGCGAAAATCGCGATCATCATCCACCATGCTTTGATCCGCGCGTTGAGATTGGAGACGGTTTCCTGCCCGCCTTCCGTTGTGACGCGGCGTGAGAGGACAAAGCCGATGATGGATGCGATGGTAAGCAGCGCAAAGACGCCGCCGAACAGGGTCATCATTGTGGTGTTCATTGGGCTGATCCTTCCGGCGATAGCGCCACCACGGCTGCCTGCGCGCGGGCGAGGAAATTGGCCTTATCCTCGTCCTTGCCCAGTCTTAGCGGGGTGCCGAAATTCGCAGACGAGCTGATCGGGGCGGGCAGGATTGCGCCCTTGGGATAGGCACGCGCTAAATTGGTGAGGTAGACAGGCACGAGCTCGACATCAGGGAAGGATTGCGCAAGGTGATAAAGCCCCGCTTTGAAATCGCCTGGCAAAGGGTCATTGCGGCGAGTGCCTTCCGGGAAAATAATGAGTGAGTGGCCTTGCTCCATTGCGGCGCGCATCGGGGCGAGGGGGTCTTTCGCGCCGCCGCGCTCCACCAGCACTGCATTGAGGATGCTGAGAGCGACAAAGCGCTGCACCGGTCCCGTGCCCCAATAATCTTGCGCCGCAACCGGATGCGTTGTCTCGCGCAAATAGGCAGGCAGCGCGGCGACCATAATCAGCGTGTCGAGGTGGCTTGCATGATTGGCGAAATAGATGCGCTGCTTTGTCGAAGGCTCGCACCCGCGCCAACGTGGGTGGCCGCCAACCAAAAACCGCGTGGCGGCAAACAGAATCTCGCCTGCAATCCGCGCGATCATTTGGCTTGGCCCTGAAGCAGTTTGGCGATGCGCATTGTACGAATGATGCAGGTCAATGCGCTGCCAGCGACAATGATCCAAAGTGTGCCAACCAAAACCACTTCCGGCCTTGGCAAGAAAAACGCGGCAATTGCGGCCACGGTTAGGATAAACATTCGGTGCTGCTTTGCCATCGGCCCGACAAAGTCTTGGGCAAAGCCTAAAGCCCCTCCGCTTGCGCGCACATAGGCTGTTCCAAAGGCAAGGATTGTCGCGCCATATCCCAGCTCCGGCACGCCTGCGGCATAGCCAAAAGCGATCAGCAGCAGCGCATCTTCCACTCTGTCCGGCAATTCGTTGAACAAAGCGCCTGTGGGGGAGGATTTGCCTTCCTCCACCGCGACAAGGCCATCGAGCATATTGGCCAGCAATCGCAGTTGAATGCCAAGCGCTCCGCCCAGCCACAGCCATGCCGGCCCGCCGGGCGCCGCGATAAAGCACCAGGCTCCGGCCGCTGCAAACAAAACCCCGATGCTAGAAATCGCATTGGGAGTAAGCCCCGCTTTCGCCAAACCGCTCGCCATGGCTTTTGCCCAGCCGGCGCTGCGCGTTTTCAAAGGCCGTCTGCTCGCCTGTGTCATATGACCCTGATCCCCATTTTCTCGCAAGCATCATATCGGCTTAATTGGTTAAGGAAAGTCACGCGAAAAATGGCGCGTTCAGGCCCTTCAATTAAAGCTCTTGCAGCACCCGCAAGTTAACATGATGCACCGCGTGCAAGCGCGCGCAGGGCAGACTCGTTTCGACTCAGAATTTGCACGGTCTATCCCCAGCGAATCATACATGCTTGCCTGTCGCTTCGTAATTTGTTCTCCTATATAGGTTAGCCAACACGCGAATAAGGAAACACAAGATGTCGTTGCTCGAAGCCCGAAACACATACAAGCCGTTCGAATACCCATGGGCTTACGACTTTTGGAAACGCCAGCAGCAAATCCACTGGATGCCCGAAGAGGTGCCTTTGGGAGAGGATTGCCGCGACTGGGCGCAGAACCTCACCGAATCAGAGCGCAATCTGCTCACGCAAATCTTCCGTTTCTTCACGCAAGCCGATGTCGAAGTGCAGGATTGCTATCACGACAAATATGGCCGCGTGTTCAAACCCACTGAGGTGAAAATGATGCTGGCCGCCTTCTCCAATATGGAGACGGTGCACATCGCGGCATACAGCCACTTGCTCGACACAATCGGCATGCCCGAAAGCGAATATTCCGCCTTCCTCGAATATGAGGAAATGTCAGACAAGCACAATTACATGCACCAATTCAGCGTCGACACCGATGAAGATATCGCGCGAACGCTAGCCATGTTCGGCGGCTTTACCGAGGGTTTGCAGCTGTTCGCATCTTTTGCGATGCTGATGAACTTCCCGCGCCACAACAAGATGAAAGGCATGGGCCAAATCGTCAGCTGGTCAGTCCGCGATGAAAGCCTCCACTGCGAAGGCATCATCAAGATGTTCCACACCTTCTGCGCTGAGCGCGACTGCCTGACAAAGGCTGTCAAAGAAGACATCATCGACATCTGCCAAAAAACCGTCCGCCTAGAAGATGCCTTTATCGATCTCGCGTTCGAAATGGGCCCGGTAGAGGGCATGAGCGCGAAGGAAATCAAAAAATACATCCGCTACATCGCCGATTGGCGCCTGAAGCAGTTGGGCCTTCAAGAGATCTACATGATCGATGACCACCCACTGCCATGGCTGACGCCGCTGCTGAATGGTGTGGAGCACGCCAACTTCTTCGAAACCCGCGCGACCGAATATTCGAAAGGCGCGACGACCGGCAACTGGAACGATGTGTGGTCCAGCTTCGACAAGCGTCAGAAGGCGAAAGCTGTGAACGAAGATGAAGCCGTGCCTGAGGGCGATGCGGATATGTTTGAAGCTGCGGAGTAGAGATTACAGAGCTAATAGATTTACAATCTACCTAAAACTAAGATACCCCTAGAACTCAATATCTGAGTTCTAGGGGTTTTCTTATGGCATTGCCGAAATCGTATCTCACAACGGCAAAGAACTTGCCTGGAATTCTTTCAGCGATTCAACAAGCTCAGGCTCCTGAACGATTCACCATGTCCTTTCTTGAATCCTTGGAGTTCAAGTCCAGTTCCGATCGACTAGTGATTGGTGTCCTTAAGTCGCTTGGTTTTCTAGATGACAATGGCGTACCAACAGAGAGATACTATCGCTTTCTTGACCAAACCCAAGGTCCGCAGGTTCTTGCTGAGGGCATAAGGGAAGCATTTGATGACTTGTTTAGAGTCAATACCAGTGCTCAGAAGCTCACTAAATCGGAGTTGATCAACAAGTTCAAAACTCTGTCGCAGGGCAAGCTGTCCGAGGCGGTCCTTGATAAGCTGGCAATGACCTTTAATGCGCTCGTCAAGTTGGCAGACTTTTCGAAGCCCCTCGACGTTTCAACAAGTGATGCTGAGCCGAGTGAAGAAATTGAGGCAACCAGCTCCGAGCCAATGCCTGAAGCGCCCATTGCGGGCCTTACTGCAAGTATGGGTGGGATACATTACAATATCCAGTTGATCTTACCGGCTTCTCGGGACCCTAAGGTGTTTGACGCGCTCTTCCGAAGCCTGAAGGAGCATCTTTTTGACAATCGCTGAAGTTTACGAATTTGTTTTTCGCGGTTTGCTTACTGAAGAAGCGCTAGACCGTGAGGGAAGAGTTAGTACTCGCAATGAACGGATTGAGTTCTCACGAATTCGCTCACTCCTGGGAATCGACGTTATAGACGATGACCATGTGACTTCGGCTGACAAGATGTCACAAGTCTATGTGGCTATTGCTGCCTTCGAGAATTCAGTTCGCGAGCTTGTATCAGATGTCATGCGGGACAATTTCGGAGATGATTGGTGGGAACAGAAGATCAAGCCAGAAATTCGAAACGATGCGAAACAGCGAATGGAGAATGAGGAGAAAGTACGCTGGCACGTCCAAAGGGGTGGTGAGCCACTAAATTACACCATGATTGGTCAGCTTCTGAAGATAATCTTGCACAACTTTGAGGTCTTTGAACCGTTTGTGCATGATCCTGATTGGACAAAGAATATCTTCGACACTATCGAGAAGTCCCGAAACGTGATCATGCACAGTGGGACCCTGTCTGATCGTGACATGGCCCGCATTGGTTCTTTCATTAAAGACTGGAACGCTCAGGTCTCCCTTTAGACAGAAGGGCATTGGCAGCTCTCGTAGAGACGCTTTCACCACCCACCAAACTCGTCACCCCTGCGAAGGCAGGGGTCCAGCCGCCTTTTCTGTTGTGCGCCCCTCATACGTTAGCTGGATCCCCGCCTGCGCGGGGATGACGAAGGGGGATGGCTAAAGGCTATCCGTATGCCTTCCCCGCCGCGTGGGAGGAGAGAGATAGGCGTATCTCCCTTCCGCTTGGCCAAGACGGCGTCACGGGTGGGCCCGTTCCATGCTACCGGCACTTACGCTTCTCATACACAATGACCGCACCCGGATTGGGCACCCGGCACGTTGAGCGCGCATCGAAGAAGTACATACATAAGGGCCGTCCATCCTTGAAAGCCACTTGCACCGAACCATTCGACACCCACCCTAACCCATTCCCGTCACCCCGGACTTGATCCGGGGTCCAGCTCCTTTCCTCTCGACCTGAAAAAATAAGCGGGATCCCGGATCGAGTCCGGGATGACGATTGTGCTTTGATTAGGGGCGCTCTTGTCTCTTTCGCCTGCATGTGTATTATCCGCATAATACACTGCTATGGAGGCCCCACATGCTCACCGCGCTCGCACTCACTCTGGCTCAACCTGCTGAAGCCGCGCCAGAGCTTCCCGCCCCCATACTCAGCCTTGAAGAGGCCACGGCGCAAATCCAAACCATCGACACTGCGATGTTCTGGTACGCCTTTGAAGGGTGCGATGCGGCTAAGGTGCGCGGGGTTATCACTGATGATTTTCGCATGGTCCATGATCTAAGCGGCCTTGTCGCAAACAGCGGGGATGCGTTTGCAGGGATGCTGAGCGAGCAATGCGCGGCGCGCGAGGCTGGCGGCGCGAATGAGGGCTATAAGAACCGCCGCTTGCTCGTCCCCGGTTCGGAGAGTTTTACGCCGCTTGGCGAATGGGGTGTGCTCCATCGCGGGTGGCACACTTTCCAAGAGCTGCGCCAGCGTCCGCCGGGCGCTTATGGTGAAGGCGATCCGGGCGGGCCGACCTGGGTGACGACGGGTGGCGGGCGTTTTCTCAACATCTATCAATGGATGCCCGAAGAGGGGCGTTTCCGGATGCAGAAAACGCTGAGCCTAGATCACGGCGCTGCGCGAAGTGTCAGGCCAGCGCAAGACTGAGCCTGAGTGCAACCCTACCGATACTCCCCCTTCTCATATGCAGTCACCACGCCCGGGTTTGGCACCCGGCACGTTGAGCGCGCATCGAAGAAGTACATGCATACGGGCCGTCCATCCCTGAACGCCACTTGCACAGAGCCGTTCTGGATCTGGCCAAGCTGGTTAAAGCGGTATCGCGCGCTGATATTGGTGGGGCGGCCTTGTGCGTCCTTTTGCGTTACCGAGACCGCTGTCACGCTGCCCGGTAGGTAGCGGTTCATCATCCAGCCGCGTGCGTTTTCTTGGATCAGCGCGTTGACCATTTTGCCATAGTCAGACGGCACATAGGCCCCGCCGCCGCCTCTGGTGGATGCCAAAGTCGCACCGCCTGCAAGTTTTAGGGCAGGCGATCCTGAACCGAAGCGCTGCATATTCGCCTGAAAGCGTTTGAGGGCAGGGCTGGTGCAGGAATTCTGGCCAAGCAGCGTGTCCATATCGCCTTGGGCAGCGAGTGCGATATCGGTGATGCGACGCGAATAGGCGGCTGGGTCGCCGCCCCGGTTGGGCACTATACTGCCGATCGCATCGCGGCCTTGCTTTGCCTCCAATCGTTTGGAAATGCTCATCAAAGCAGGATCAGCAAAGCGGCCCGTGCCAAAGCTTTCATATTGCGCGCAGGTCCGGCTGATCTCAAAGCCATAGCCATCGCGGGTCACGCGTTCCGTCACGCAGCGTGAGCCCATAATCTCCACCTTGTTGGCGGGCAGGGCATTGGGGCACCGCCGCGAGAAGACATCAATATATGTGCGAAGGAGAATGGAATAGGCATCGCCTTCGGGCCGGAGCCGCGCATTGGCAAAATCACCAAGATAAAGCGCGGTGACTTCGCTTTCGTAATTGAGGCCGCCGGCATTTAAGCTGCTGGGTTTAAGCCCACTTTGCGCAAGGGCTGTGTAAGGACCAAGTATAAGTGCAAGAATAACAAAGACGTTTTGAAAATACCGCATCGAATAACCCTGACAAAGTTCGATTTTGTGTGTCAGGATGGCAGTATGTGGGGAAGTGTCAAAGAAAAACTCCTCGAGGGCTGAGCCGATAGAGCTGTTTTCCTACAGCGATTTCGCCATGATAGTTGAAGCGAATGGCGCTGCGATCAACCTTGCTTTTTGGTCCGCTCACCCCTGCAAAATGCGAAATAAGGCTTCTCGCCCCCTGTCCGTCACTTGGGTGTAAATCACATTACCTTCTGAAATATCGTGAGAATATCTGCTTTCTTGTAGGTGACACGGTGTCAACTTTGTCACCTACAGCGCTGACTTCGGTTGAGGAAAGGAGCCCTATTCATGGCCCCAGGCAGGGGGCGGGGTTTCAACTTTCTGGCTTAGGTCAAACTCAACGCGGAAAAACCGGTCTTCCGGCGCGCCGCCTGCTTGGGTGCGTTTGAGTTGGTAGGCGAAGGCGGGGTTTTCCGCCTCGGCTGGGTCCACTTCGACGGTCCAGATATTGGTGACGGAGGCAGACAGATCTTCGCGTTCAAACATGGTAATGCTGAAATCATCGACGGGGAAGGATTGCGCGGCTTTAGAGCCCTTGTCCGCCGTGTCCCCGCCATACATGGTGACAGCGTCCGGTGCGCCATCCTTGTGGCGGTGATCGTGTTTAAGGCGCAGACCCGTATCGGTCCGCGTAATCAGCCAGGTGCGCGATCTGTCCCATGTTGGTGTGCCGTCTTCGCTTTCCAATTCGACGTGGAAAGGGATGGCAATTCGTTCGTCGCTGCATTCGGAGACATGCATGACCATTGCGGCCCCTGCAAAATCGGCATCGGCTGCATCGTCGCTCACCAATTGGCCAGCATAGGCATTGCCGCAATGGCTCTCCAACGCCTGCCAGAAGGCGTCCTGCGGATTGGTCGTGGGATTAGAGCTGGTAGTCTGCGAGCCATCGCAAGCGGTAAGAGTTGTAGCGCAGAAGGCGAGAGCGACGGCGGTTTTTCTGGGGTGTGTCCTCATCATAGGGAGCAGGTTAACGTTGGGATTGCCGTTTGTCGCGCTGCAATCGCGCGCTACACCGGGATAACCACAATCTCGAAAAGGAGACCGTCCACTATGAAATACCGTGCATTTTTACTCATTGCGCCAGCTGCGATCTTTGCTGCCTCCTTTGCTCAGCCGGCCCTTGCTGACGATCATGCGGAAATCGACGACGTGGTCATTGAGAACGAGATGGAATTTCCCGCTGACGCCGTTTGGAAGCACAGCTTTGATGCGTATGAGGCCAAAGCGGGCGAGGTGAATGCATCTTTGCGCCGTGCGCTTGCTTTTTCAAAAGCGATGGAGGCGCAAGGCGTTGATCCGGCGCGGGTTAAAGTTGCGGTGGTGGTTCATGGTCCATCGGTGTTCGATGTCGCGAGTGATGGGCGTTACGCGGCCAAATATGACACGGGCGACACAGATCACACCGCCAATCCGAACGCGGCAATCGTGGGCGAGCTGATTGAGCGTGGGGCAGAGATTTGGGTGTGCGGGTTCGCGGCCAAATATCACAAGGTTGGCAATGTCCACTTGCTGCCCGGTGTGAAAATGGCACCCACCGGAGCTGTGGCGCATGCAGAGCTGCAAAGGCGCGGCTTTGGCCTAAACGCGTATTGAAGATCAATAACGAAATCGCCCCGCCAACTGCTCGGTAGCAATAGCAAATGGCGGGGCGAGAAATTGGGATGTTGTTGTTTAGAAAAGAAGCGTTTTGGGTTCCGGCATTGGCTCTTGGCGCTGCGCCTTAATGAGGCTCATAACGCTGCGAACGCCAACCCAGATGGCGACAAGCGGAAAGATCAAAACGCCGATGACGACAATCGAGAGAACGCCGGCGATCACGAAACCTGCAAGGCTCACCCAGAAGGTGGTGATGAGGTATGTGAAATGAGAGGCCGCCCAATCATCTTCGCTTTCACCCTGCCAAACATGGGCGAGAACCACGCCTACCAATGCCGAAATGCCTGTTACAAAGCCGCCCAGATAAAGAAGCGAGATAATCGTTGGTTGATTGAAATCGAAACCCGAATTGGTGCCGGAATTTGTAGATGGTTCGTTCATAGCAGATCCCCTGTGTGCCTAGACTGAGTTGCTCGCAGACTAAGCATCGAGCTGTGTGGGGCAAGCATTTTGTGATTTCGGTATAAAAAGGGCCAATGCTGCTTGCACACGGGCGGGTCTATTTGCACCAGTCTATAGGCTCTGCGCCCCATCCGTTTTCGCCCGCTAGCCCGCGACCGATCATCGTTTCGGCAAGATATTCGGTCTTGCCATCAGAGCCCATGCGGCGCACCTCGCGAAGCTCTCTGCCATATTGATCATAGGGCGGCTCGTCTGCGCCGTTCCACTCAAATGCCCCTCTGGCAAGCCAAGTTTGCAGCGCGTTCTGTGCATCTAAAGCTGTCTTGCGTTCTGCCGCGCAGGCGCCGTTTAGTTCGGGCGTGTCAAAACCGATTAAGCGAATACGCCGGCGGTCCTCGCCAAAGCCGATGATGATTGTGTCACCATCCGCGATGCATCCTTTGGCCCCGCTTGATCCGTTGCCGCAAATGGGAAAGTCAGCATTCACTTCGACCCACCCTTGTTCTGCAGCGATCGGTCTTATGCCATACCACCAGCCCGCCATTACGATCAGCGCAAGAATAGGCACGCGCCATAACAGCCACCAGGAACCGAGGGGACCGGAAGCGCGAGAGGCTGAGCGCTGAAACCGAGGTGTGCGTATGCGTTTGGACATGTGAAAGCGACGTTTTCTGTCCGAACACTAACCCAGACCTGATGGCTTGCACAGGCTGACATGGCCCAATGCCGGGTTTTACCCCGGTTCTTCGTTTCGCCTGTCCACCCCAGATCGGCGTTCGTTCTTGCGCCTGTCTTCTCCTGTGCGCCGATCGCCTTTGCGGCGATCTTCTCCATCAAAAGGCAGGTCAGCGCTGCGCCTGTCTCCAGAACGACGATCTGAGTGTGCCTTATCGGGTGTTTGAGAGCTTTGTGCAGCGTTTTCATCGGCGTTGCTCATCGCAACCTCCTTCAGTTCAATGGCCTGACCCATTTTCACTGCGCGGCTTTTGTTTTAGCCTCTCCGCACGAGCAGGATACTGTAAACACACAAAAAAGCCGCGCGGGAATAGTCCTGCGCGGCTTTTTATTCAGAATACGCCAGAGCGTGGCGATGATGCGTTTAGACGTTCTCTGTTTCTTCGAGAGAACCGAATGTACCGTTTGGACGCTCGATCTCAAGGCATGTGCCAGCGTCAACAAATGTCCAGGCATTGCCCTGGTAATCAATTGTTGATGTTCCAGCACAGCTTGTGCCGGGGCCGGCAGCACAGTCATTTTCGCCTGCTTTGGAAATGCCAAAGCACTTCTCTTTCTCGCCGCCGCCAGCGTCAGCCAGAGCTTCTGCCTCTGTACCGGCTTCTGTAGTTTCTGCTGGAGCGTCCGCTCCACCTGAGCATGCCGCAACGAGGCCCGCAGCAGCGGCCAAAGCGATTGAGCTTTTGAGTTGAGTGGTATTCATTGTGTCCTCCTAAAATTCTTAGCCTAGATGAAACAGATCCCGTGCCATCTCAAAGACCATTCGGAATAAACAACGAATTGGTTACGCTGGCAAATCAAAAAAGGTCGAACGGTTTTCGTCGCAGCCCGATTGAACGTGCAAATGCAGCTTTGCAACCGGCCGTTGAAACAGCTAAGCGCGCGTCGATGACGAGCAATGCCACATCTCTCGCAGGCGATCCAAGCCTTGCCAAAGCGCAGGTGCTGATTGAAGCGCTGCCCTATTTCCAGCGCTATGCTGGGCGCACTTTCGTGGTGAAATATGGCGGCCATGCCATGGGTGACCCAAAGGCTGCGCAAGAATTTGCAGAAGACATCGTTCTTTTGAAAGCGGTTGGTATCAATCCTGTTGTTGTCCACGGAGGCGGCCCGCAAATCGGTGCGATGCTGACCAAGCTCGGTGTTGAAAGCACTTTTGTTGATGGATTGCGCGTTACCGATGAGGCCACGGCCAAAGTGGCTGAGATGGTTTTGTCAGGCGCGATCAACAAAGACATCGTCAGCTGGCTTGGAAAAGCGGGCGGCAAAGCGATTGGATTATCGGGTAAAGATGGCGGATTGGTCACGGCGGAAAAGGTGAACCGCACAGCGCGCGATCCTGAAAGCAACATCGAAAAGGTGATCGATCTTGGCTTTGTGGGAGAGCCTGCGCACGTTGACACCAGCGTGATCGATACAGCGGTGAACGCCGGGATGATCCCCGTGATCGCGCCGATCGCCAGCGGTGAGGATGGCGCGACCTATAACATCAACGCCGACACGATGGCAGGCGCAATTGCGTCTGCATTGGGCGCTGCGCGATTGTTTTTGCTGACCGATGTTGCAGGTGTTTTGGATGGAAATGGTGATCTCGTTACTGATCTTTCGCCTGCGGATATCGCCCGACTATCTGATGAAGGCGTTATCAAGGGCGGGATGGTGCCCAAGCTTGAGACTTGCGTGAATGCCGTGCAGTCAGGGTGCGAGGCGGCGGTTGTGCTGGATGGGCGGGTTGCGCATGCTATGCTGCTCGAATTCTTTACCGCGCGCGGTGCAGGAACGCTGGTGCGCGCCTAATCGCCCTGCTACGGGCTTGACGCGCTACGGCCTTGACGATGCCAAAGGGCGTATTAGGTAGATAACACGGCTCGCAATGGGCAATTGCCGCTTTGGCAGTTCAGACCAAGGAATAACGAATACATGACTGGCCTTGTCGCTTTATATGAGATCCTTGCAATGGTGGTGAACGTCTTTGTGATGCTCATTATCATTCAGTTTGTGATCGGCCTTTTGTTTGCGTTTAATGTTGTTAGCCCATCCAACCAGTTCCTGATGGCGTTCTACAGCTCAATCAACTCGCTGCTCGACCCGATATTGCGCCCCATCAGACGGATTATGCCGGACACCGGGGCGATTGATTTCTCGCCTATTGTTTTGATCCTCGCATTGAATGCGACGCTGATCGTGCTCGCTGCGATTATTAACGGGTAGACTGCCCATGACCGCCACCCGCATCGACGGCAAAGCCTTTGC
This sequence comes from Pseudomonadota bacterium, assembly GCA_038532855.1. GTDB lineage: Bacteria > Pseudomonadota > Alphaproteobacteria > Sphingomonadales > Sphingomonadaceae > Erythrobacter. The sequence goes on along the minus strand of JBCAZT010000018.1, from coordinate 9,893 downwards.
CGCTAAACTTCGTGAGCGTGTTGGCGAACATGCACAGGCCTTTGCCCAAAGCGCGGGTCGCAAGCCGGGCCTAGCTGTTGTGCTTGTCGGCGATGATCCTGCCAGTCAGGTCTATGTCGGTTCCAAAGGCAAAGCGACGATTGCTGCCAATATGGCGAGCTTTGAGCACCGCCTGCCTGATGACACCACCGAGGGTGACCTTTTGGCTTTGGTTGACAAGCTTAACAAGGACGAGGCGGTTGATGGCATTTTGGTTCAACTTCCATTGCCAGATCATCTTGATGAACAATCCATCATAGCCTCGATAAGTCCAGACAAAGACGTTGATGGCTTTCATGTGATCAATGCGGGCCGTTTGTCCGTCGGCCAATCGGGTTTTGTGCCATGCACGCCGCTTGGCTGTATGATGCTGTTGGCGGACCGCTTGGGCGATCTTTCTGGGTTAGAAGCGGTTGTAATCGGCCGATCTAACATCGTGGGCAAACCGATGGCGCAGCTGCTTTTGGACGCCAACGCCACTGTTACCATCGCGCACAGCCGCACCAAAGATCTCGCTGCTGTTGTTAAGCGTGCGGACATTGTGGTTGCGGCAGTGGGACGGCCTGAAATGATTGGCAAAGATTGGCTGAAAGAAGGCGCAACGGTGATCGATGTTGGTATCAACCGCCTCCCGCCCGAACCGGGCAAGGAAAAAGGGCGATTGGTGGGCGATGTCGCTTTTGGTGAAGCGAGCGAGGTGGCAGCGGCCATTACGCCTGTACCGGGCGGTGTAGGCCCCATGACGATTGCGGTGCTTTTGCGAAACACTTTGGTAGCCGCGCATCGCAATGCAGGATTGGATGTGCCGGAGGGCTTATGAAACAGGCGGGCTTTTGGATCAGTTTGGGGGTTTCGGCGCTGGCTCTATCGGCGTGTTCAGGTGGGCAACGGCAAGGACCGCCAACCAAGGTCATCAACCGGGTGCTTGCGACCGCTCCTGGTAAAGCGCAGCCGAGCACCATTGTCGCGCGCGAAATCGCCTATGCACAAGATGCCAAGGAACGCGGTCAGTTTGTCGCAGCAGAGGATTTTGCTGCACCTGGCGCTCTGATACATGTACGCGGTGGACCCGTGCCGTTTTCTGCGCTGGCTAGCTTTCTTGAAACCACCGATATCCAAACCCAATGGTCCCCTCGCACTATCGTGATGAGCTGTGATGGTGCGCTTGCGATTAGCCAGGGGCGCTTCGCGGACAAAGATGGCAAAGTCGGCAATTACGTCACCACTTGGGCGCGCCAAAAAGATGGCGAATATCTTTGGACTTACGATGTGGCAGGCTATGATGATCCGCAGCCACCGCCGCGTCCCGACTTTGAAGATGGCGATATCGTTGTGACAGCGATCGATGCGGTGCAGGGCTTGGTCGCCAGCTGCCCTTCAGGCTGCGGTGATACACCGCCTCCCCCAGCTATGCCCATTGGCGAAGATGGCAAAAGCGATGCCCAATTGTCCCGAGATGGAACCTTAAGATGGCACTGGGAACACACCGCTGAGGGCATGAAAAATGTGACCGCAGAATATTTCTATGAAGGGGAATGGGTCACAGCGGTTGAAGAAAGCCTTGCACCTGTTGGCGATTAGTGGTCAGGGGCGCGGCCTGATTTGTCCCACTTCTATTTGCAGGGTCGTTTTGCCTTATGGTTCTGCCTGAACTTTTCATCTCCGCATTCATCACATTGTTTGTTGTGATTGATCCGCCCGGCTGTGCGCCGATCTATGCCGGGCTCACACAAGATGCCAGCGCCAGACAAGCGCGCGGCATGGCTGTGCGCGCTGCATTGATCGCAACGATTATCTTGCTGGTTTTTGCATTCTTCGGCGAAGACTTGCTGGGCGCTTTGGGGATTCAGCTCGACAGTTTTCGTATCGCGGGCGGGATGATGCTGTTTTGGATCGCGTTCGAAATGGTGTTTGAAAAGCGCACCAAACGCCGCAATGAACGCGCTGATAAAGTGAACGCTGACCCGGAAATCGAAGACGTTTCGGTTTTCCCAATGGCCATGCCGATGATGGCAGGTCCGGGCGCAATTGCAGCGATCATGCTGCTGATGAATGAAGCTGACGGTCTAACACAGACGATTGAGGTCTTCGCCGCATTGGGCGCTGTGATGCTCCTCACCTTGGTTGCTTTGATCGCAGCTGGTCCCATGATGCGTGCGGTTGGCGATAATGTGCAAAATGTGGTGACGCGCCTCTTGGGCGTTCTCTTGGCTGCATTGGCCGCGCAATATGTGCTCGATGGTCTGAAAGGCGCGTTCGGCTTTGTGAGCTAAGGCGCGATAATGCGCTTTGCATTCATAGTCACTCACCGTTCAGACCTCATGCTTATTGCAGTGGATCGTCAGCGGATAGGAGGTGGCAATGCGACTGGTCTTTGCAATTGGGGCCGCTTTGTTTTTGGCCGCACCCAGCGCCTTCGCGCAGGAACCACTTGAACAGCTTTCCCTAGCTGAGCTTGAAGCCAAAATTGAAGAGGGGGAGCTTGGCAAAATTCGCGCGATTGCGGCGAGCCAAGGCGGCGAAATTGTCTATCGCGAACGATTTGGCAAAGGCGAAATGGGCGATCCGGTCGATATCAAATCGGCTGGCAAGTCCATTACCGCCTTGGCCGTAGGTGCAGCGATTGCCGATGGCCTACTGTCCGGCACAGACATGAAAGTATGGCCCTATCTGGGTTCTGATCGAGGTGCACCTTTTGATGAGATCACTGTATCTGACCTGCTCTCCATGTCGTCCGCGCTAGATTGCAATGATTGGGAACGGCGCTCTCCCGGCCAAGAGGAAAAGATGTATCGCCGCCGCGATTGGAGCGCATTTGCCCTTGCGCTGCCCGCGCGCGAATATGAGCGAGATGCGCAGGGGCGAGGCCCATTTTCTTACTGCACGGCCGGTGTGTTTCTCCTTGGCCAAGTGGTCGAAAAAGCGGCTGGCGAACCTTTCGATGCTTATGTTCAACGGCGTCTGTTTGATCCCTTGGGCATTGAAGGGGTCAAATGGCGCCGATCGCGCAGCGGCGAAGTTCAGTCGGGCGGACAGCTGACGATCGGCGATGAGGCGCTTTTGAAACTGGGGCAAATGGTCCTTAATCGCGGCCAATGGGAAGGCGAGCAGATCGTCCCTGAAGCATGGCTTCGCCAAATGCTGAGCCCCAGCCATTCGATGAGCCAGCATGTCCATTACGGTTATTTGTGGTGGCTCACCCCACTGCAATCATCGCGCGGCTTCGAAGCTGCATTGATGATGAAAGGCAATGGCGGCAATATCGTCGCTTTGGTGCCAAACATGGATGCGGTTCTGGTGGTGCAAAGCGAAAGCTATAACAAACGCGATGCGCAAAGGCATTCCTTCACCGCGCTCACCGCAATGCTGAAAAGTCTTCCGGTTCCTGAAAAGTAGTGGCGCAGATCTGAGCTTACGAATGGAGAGTTTTTTCAAGGCTGTTTGCATTGCAAGGGCGACCGCCCGCCCGCAGGCGCTCGAGCTTTGCTCGAACCGCGCCGAGGAAAATCATTATTGCAGCGTCATAATCTCTTCCCCACCATCGCGGCGGCTAAAGAATTGCATCAATTGAACCAGCAATTCGCATCGATCTGACAATGTCGGCGCTTCCAACAAAGCTTGCTTCGACGCAGGATCAAACGGAGCGATTTGGGATACGCCGTTGATCAAGGATTGGTCATCCAACCGCTCCACCGAATCCCAATCCACTTTATACCCCTGCACATCGGCAAAAGCGCGCGCCTCGGCTTCAAACCCGCCGCGTTGCGCGTGGCTCAACACCTCTTCGTCATCATCTTCGATCAATTCCGCTTCGACCTGACGAAAAGCGCTGTTCACGTCGAGCTCGCGCAGTATTTTGAAACGCTTTTCACCATCGAGGATAAGGTTATAACGCCCATCCTCCATTGCTTCGACCTCGCCGATCCGACCCACACATCCAACTGTGTAAAGCGGCGCGCCATCAACCTGCTGTTGCGGTTGAACCATTGCAATCCGGCGATCGCGCACAAGCGAATCCCCTACCAATGCGCGGTAGCGTGGCTCAAAAATGTGCAGCGGCAATTGCAGCCCCGGAAACAGGACTGCGCCAGTAAGCGGAAAAATGGAAAGGCGCGTGGGCATGATCTGGTTAGCGTTATCCGAACAAAATCTTGGACAGCCGACGCCGAGTGGCGACAACCCATTCATCTTCTAAACCGGTCGCCTCGAAAATTTGGAGCAGCTTGGCGCGGGCCGCACCATCATTCCATTCGCGGTCCTTTTCGATCATTGCCAGCAAAGTATTGGCAGCTGCATCGCGTTCGCCGCTTGCAAAGGCGGCTTCGGCATAGGCTAATTGCGCATCCATATCCTCAGGCGCTGCATCAGCGGCCGCTTTGAGCCCTGCCAATTCGCTGTCATCAACTTGAGTGCCTGCTAACTCAAGCGCGCTTTTCGCGGCCGCAATGGCGGGGTCGCTGGCCAGTTTCGGATCCGCTTCTATAGCTGTGAGAACCTGTTGCGCTTCTTCGACCTGGCCCAGTTTAACAAGGGCGCGAACCAACCCAGAATGCGCAGCGGCATGGTCGGTTGCAAATTCTGTCACCTGAGCAAAAATCCCTGCGGCGCGCTGCGCATCGCCTTCTGCTAAAGCGTCTTCGCCCAGTTTCACGAACTGCTCGATTTCTTCAGGCGATGGCCCTTGCGGCCCACTTCCCTCTGATCCTGCTTGGATCGGTAATTGCTCAAGCAATTGATCCAGCATTTGCTTAAACTGCGATTCGCTGCGCGCATTCGTAAGATCAGCAACAGGCTGGCCCTGAAACATGGCGTAGACAGTGGGGATTGACTTAACCTGAAATTGGCTAGCGATGAATTGCTCTTCATCAACATTCAGCTTGGACAGAACGACGCCCTTATCTGAGTATTCGGCGCACACTTTCTCCAGCATTGGGGCAAGAGCTTTGCAAGGCCCGCACCATTCCGCCCAAAAATCGAGGATCACGAGCTTTGTTTGAGACGGATCAACGACCTCTTTGCGAAACCGCTCAACCGCCTTTTGCTCGTCCATATTAAGACCCATGCTGGCCAATGACCTTGCTCCTGTTCAAATGATGTTTTGGCTATTCCATTATGTGGGGACTTACCCCCCTTTGTGAAGCGTCGTTATTCGCTGGCGGTTTGCGCGGATGGGATCAAGCGATATTTAGGCTTGAAAGGTATGCAAGGCGCTGTTAATTGCGCGCCTCCCCGGCAGAGATCAGCGGCAACGCAGGCTTTGTTGAGCGTCAGTGAGCGGGCGTAGCTCAGGGGTAGAGCACAACCTTGCCAAGGTTGGGGTCGGGCGTTCGAATCGCCTCGCCCGCTCCATTTTTCCTTCCTTCGTGATTGTACGACTTTTTCGATGTTTGGCGCAGTAACAGCTGTGTCTTTCGTGCCGCATAGCCCGCGCAATTGGCCGTAATATCTGCTGGCTTAGCTACATTTGTGGTGATTGCCCTTGCGTCTGATCTAAGCGATGCTACCGAAATGATACGTTATCACATACATCGGACGGGAATCTGATATGACTACTTCTACCTCGCGGCTTGTGCTGGCCGCTTCGCTTATGGCTGCCCTTGGTGCAAGCCCAGCTTTTGCCAATGAAGACAGCACCGCCAGCGGCGAAGACAGCGCAGATAAGCAGATTATCGTTAGCGCCGAAGGTTTGAGCGAGCTCGATTTTCTGGCTGGCCAATCTGTCGCTGATGAAGATGACATTCAGCTCAATCTCAACGGCCAGATCGGTGAAGTGCTGGAAAGCCTTCCCGGTGTTTCTGCCACTACCTTTACCCCCGGCGCGTCTCGACCTGTCCTACGCGGCTTTGATGGGGAGCGCGTTCGCATCCTGATAGATGGTTTGGGCACTGCCGACGTTTCAAACACATCGGCTGACCATGCGGTTACTATTGAACCACTCACCGTTGAACGCATCGAAGTTCTGCGCGGGCCTGCATCCTTGCTTTACGGCAGCCAAGCGATCGGCGGGGTGGTCAATGTGATCGACAAGCGTATCCCGAGCGAAGTGCCCGAAGATGGCTTTAGTGTTGATGCGTTGGTGGCAGCGGACACTGCAACGGATTTGATCTCCGGCGGTGCATCGGTTGATTTTGCGGTTGCTCCCAATTTCGTCCTTCATGTGGATGGCAGTTGGCGTGATACGGGTAATGTCGACATTCCAGGCTTTCAGCTGACCGATGAATTGCGCGCTGATCTTCTCGCAGATGCTGCTGAGGAGGAGGAAGAAGGCGAATTGGAAGAAGCCGAAGAGCTGCGCGAAGCTGCGGATCAAAGCGGGTTTCTTCCCAATAGCGGCACCGAAACTTGGACGGTCAATGGCGGGTTTACCGCTTTCCTTGGCGATCACAGCATCGGTGCCTCAATCGGTTGGTACAACACAGATTACGGCATTGTGGGCAACCCTGAAGGCGGACACCACCACGGCGAAGAGGGTGAAGAAGGCGAAGAAGAAGAGGGCGAGGAAGAAGAAGAAATCGTCACCATCGGCCTTGAACAATTCCGCGCTGACATGCGCGCTGAGCTTTCATTGGGCGAAGGGTTCTTCTCTCAACTGAATGTGCGCGCGGGCTATTCTGATTACACCCACACCGAATTTGAAGGCGATGAAGTAGGCACCGTGTTTGAAACCGAGAGTTTCGAAGCGCGCGCCGAATTGCTCCAAAGCTCTGGCGGCGTGATTGGTGCGCAATACACCGCGCGTGATTTTTCCGCTGTTGGCGAAGAGGCGTTTGTCCCACCAAACTTCACGCGCCAGATCGCACTTTTCACTGCGCAAGAATTTAATCTAGATGGCCTGCAAATCGAAGCGGCTGGACGATATGAGAACGTCGATGTCGAATCCGATCCTCTGGGCCTTGAGCGCAATTTCGATCTCTTCTCCGGCGCATTGTCAGCGGTTCTTGTAAGCGAAGGCGGCACGCGTTTTGGACTTACCGGTTCGCGAGCAGAGCGCGCACCTGCTGGTGAAGAATTGTTTGCCGATGGCCCGCACATTGCCACGCAAACCTTCGAAATCGGCGATCCCAATCTCGATACAGAATCCGCTTGGGGGCTAGAGGCATTCTTGAATGCAAGCCTTGGTGAGACGCGGTTGAATTTGGCTGTTTTCTATCAGTCCTTTGATGGTTTCATCTTCTTGTCGCCCACAGGCGAGGAGGAAGACGAGCTACCGGTGTTCGAATTCCTTCAAGAGGATGCGACATTCTTCGGGTTTGAGGCCGATTTTTACGTGCCTCTTGTCGATAACGATGACTTCACCTTGGCGGCTGATTTCCGCGCCGAATATGTGTCAGCCGACCTTAACGGCGATACCGCCATGGGCGGTCTAAGCGGTGACGTTCCGCGTATCCCGCCTGTTAGCCTTCTCGGTGCGCTTGATGCTTCTGTCGGAGCGTTTGACATTCGCGGCGAGGTAGAATGGTTCGCTGAACAGAATGATGTTGCCGAATTTGAAACCGAAACCGATGCGTTCACGCTCGTCAATCTGGCGGTTGCCTGGAAGCCTCTCCCTTCGAACGAAGCGGTCACTTTGATGCTGAATGCGGACAATATTTTTGATGTCACTGGTCGCCGTCACACCAGCTTCACCAAAGATTTTGTGACTCTGCCGGGAAGAAATTTCAGAGCTTCTGTCCGGTTTGGCTTCTAACTTGCGTTAGTAATATTGTTCCCTTTGCGACCTGGGGAGCCGGGCGGTCATTTCTGGACGAATGGCCGCCCTTATTTTTTCCCCCCAGTTCTCAACCGAGCCTAGTTCTCAACCGAGAAGCTGAGATCGGCATGCTCTTGTAGCCGATCAACCAACGCCTCGCCCAAAAACGCGCCCGGTGTGCCCACGCCGCCTTCGGCATTGCTTTCCAGCAAAGCCATGCCCGTTTCGGCAATCATTCGGCTGGTTGAACCATAGCCCGGATCATACTTGCCTTTGACCCCGTAATGCAGGTTTTCGCCATCAGGCCCTTCGGCAACGAACAGCACATCATAAAAACCATTTTCGCGCTCTTCTTTTGATGGACCTTCGCCGGGCTTAGGAGGTTTCGCGCCGAAGGGGTTTTTCATCATGTCGGCTGCTGCCTCAGCCATTTTCTTGCCCGCATCGCCAGGGCTGGTGAGCATCATTTCATCATACTGGAAATCCTCACCATAAGGATGGCCAAGCAGGAAATTGGTGCGGTGGACGTTTTTGGTGTTGATCGGCGCCATCACAAAAGGCGCGGCCCATTTATCCAAATCGCTCTCATAAACGGGTACCATGCCAGTGGGCTGGCTGGGCCCATCAAAGCCGGGTGTCAGCGCAAAAGGGCTGGCGAGCGTTTTGAAAATCGCTGGGTTCTTGGCCGCTGCTTTCATCGTAGCGGTAAGGCTGGCGGCGGTTCCGCCAGAAAATGTCCCCTGCATCGCACGAACACGTCCGCGAACGCGTTTTGCCGGCGCGCCAAAGCGTTCTTTGGCCGCTTTTTGCGTCATCATTACGCCCAGATCGAAGGGAATAGAATCGAACCCACTGGAAAAACAAATGCGCGCGCCTGACGCTTTGGCAGCATCTTGGTGCTCTGCGATCTTGTCCGCCATCCATGCAGGTTCGCCGCACAGATCGGCGTAATCGGTGCCTGTGGTCACGCAGGCTTGCACCAGCTTATCGCCATAGAGTTGGTATGGGCCAACCGTTGTCACGACCACTTTTGTGCGCTCACACATGGCTTCAAGATCAGCCAGATCATCAGCATTCGCCACCACCAGCGGCGTATCAGCAGGCGCGCCAATTTCATCACGCACGGCCTCCAGCTTTTCCTGAGACCGGCCGGCCATCGCCCATTTGGGCGCATTGCCCGCGCTGCCATAATGGTTGCTGAGATATTCCGCGACCAAACGCCCGGTATAGCCAGTTGCGCCGTACACGATGATGTCGAATTCAGTGTCTGCCATTGTGTGTCTCCTTTTGGGGATCGACATGGGGGAGCTATTTGGCCGTGTCAAAACAAGACTGCGCAAGCGGCGCTGTTAAGTTGACAAAGTTGACACCCTGTCAATATGTCGGTGCGCGCATAAACATCTGAAGCAAACAGCTAATATGATCCTTTCCGGCAATGTGGGTGACAGGAGGAAAAGGCCGATTTCGCCCATTGGAATTACGGTTTGATGAGGGTGGACGATAGCGATCCCAGCTTTCGCTGGGATGACGATTAAGGCAAGGGAGTAGAGTGGCGGCGGTGCCAAGTGTCAGCGCAAGCATAGGTCTGAATTGCCGACAAAGGGAACAGCGCTATTATATCAAGATGCCCAACACGTTGCTTGAAGACCTAGTGGACGAATTAGCGGGTGATGCGGCTCAGCTCAGCAATGCCATGGCATTGCTGTTTGCCCTTGGTGGGACAGCCCTTGCCAATATTGAAAGTGAGTCCATTTCGCTTAACCCATACACCAATGCTGTTTGTTTCGATTGGCTGGTAGGCGGCGAATGGAGCAGCCTAGAGGTCGAGATTTACGCCGATCATTTCGAGACATACCTCTCCCGTGATCGAGAGCTGCGCATAAAGCACTGGCCAAGTGACCCGAAGCCACAAGCAATCGATCGAGTGATCAAGGAGCTTTTGGCTGGAACAGTTTAGAGTCCACTTCTATTCCCAAAATGCGACGTTCCTTTTTGGCGTGACACTAAACGAAAGCGGAATGGCTGGTTGTGACTTGCGTGAACCGCTTTCCTACACCGCTTTTGCTCGTCACATTCGCTGTCGGCTCTTTCGAAACTGAATCCCTAAACCCGAGTGAAACGCGTTTCATGTTGGAGGAGTGTAACCTTCTCTTTCTGCGCTTAC
>JBCAZT010000017.1:0-35299 GCA_038532855.1 Pseudomonadota bacterium | reverse complement strand
CTTTATAAGGGCTGGAAGAACCGCACGGGCGAACATGACAGATGGGTGTCCCCGCTGGCGCTTGCCCTGCAGCAATCGCACATCATTTACCTCGTTGGCGCCTTGTTTGTAGGGATCGCCTTCCAGCCGTTCATCATGCTGATCATCGCATTTCAGGCGGCCTTGTGGAGTTACAGCAAGATCCTGACCGCCGAACAAGGTGAGAGCGATTCGCGCCCCCGCCGCGTCCGCGCGCGGCCCTCCAACGAAGCCTCTGCCGCTACGGCATAACGGCCAGTCACCTTTGCTATTGCGTTACGCTCTTGGGCCTGTCAGTAAGGTCCCAGTTGACGTAAACGTAAAGCCAGCGATTCCGAAACATCGGATCGCTTTTGGGCAGAGGAGAAACACATGAACGCGCAGGAATTGGCCGCCAAAGTTGGCGAGAATATCGGGACATCTGAGTGGATCGAGATGACCCAGGAAAAGATCAATATGTTCGCAGATGCGACAGGCGATCACCAATTCATCCACGTCAATGAAGAAGCGGCCAAAATGACGCCGTTTGGCGGAACCATCGCGCATGGCTTTATGACGCTTTCCATGATCCCCGCTTTGGGCGCGGCGAGCGATATGCCCAAACTTGATGGGATCAAAATGGCGGTCAATTATGGTGGCAACAAAACCCGCTTTATCGCACCTGTCCGTTCTGGAAAGCGCATTCGCGGCCACTGGAAGCTCACCGAAATGGCCGAAAAGCGCCCCGGCCAGTGGCAGCAAACCTGCGAGATCACCATTGAGATTGAAGGCGAAGATAAACCTGCTCTCATCTGTGAGTGGATGACGCTGTACTTCGTTTAAGCCCATCGTGGGTCCCCGCGAAGGCGGGGACCTCCCCCACTTAGTCCCTAGTTTCAAGAGATCCCCGCCTTCGCGGGGACCCACGCGCGAATAAAAGGAATTTCATATGTCACGTGACGCAGTCATCGTCTCTACCGCCCGCACGCCTATTGGCCGCGCATACAAAGGCGGATTTAACGCAACCCCAGGCGCAACGCTCGGCTCCTTTTCTTACAAGGCTGCTGTTGAGCGCGCCGGTATCGAAGGCGGCGAAGTGGACGATGTCGTTTGGGGCGCGGTTCTTACCCAAGGCACGCAAGCCGGCAATATCGGACGCCAAGTCGCTCTTCGTGGCGGCGCGCCTGTCACAGTGGCCGCGCAAACGATTGACCGCCAGTGTTCATCTGGCCTGATGGCGATTGCGACGGCTGCTAAGCAAATCGTGGTCGACAATATGGATGTGGTCGTTGGCGGCGGTCAGGATTCCATCTCAATGGTCCAAACCCCTGAAATGCGCGTTGCGCCGGATCCTTCGCTGATTGCGATGCACAAAGACGTTTACATGCCGATGCTCAGCACCGCTGAAACGGTTGCTGCGCGTTATGGCATCAGCCGCGAAGCGCAGGATGAATACGCGCTGCAATCGCAAATGCGCACTGCTGCCGGCCAAGAGGCTGGCCATTTCGATGATGAGATCGTTCCATGCACCACCACGATGGGCGTGAAGGACAAAGAGACCGGCGAAATTTCAATGGTCGAGCACACTCTGACCAAGGATGAAGGCAACCGCCCTTCAACCACTTTGGAAGGTCTGCAAAGCCTCAACCCTGTGATGGGTCCTGATAGATTCATCACCGCCGGCAATGCTTCACAGCTTTCCGATGGATCGTCTGCTGCCGTGCTTATGGAGGCCAAACTGGCTGAACAAAAAGGCCTTGAGCCTTTGGGTCGTTATGTCGGCATGGCGGTAGCGGGCACAGAGCCTGACGAAATGGGCATTGGCCCCGTCTTCGCTATCCCTAAGCTGCTCAAGCAAACCGGCCTAAAAATGGACGATATCGGCCTTTGGGAATTGAACGAAGCGTTCGCTGTCCAAGTCCTTTACTGCCGCGATAAGCTGGGCATCGACAACGATATCCTCAACGTCAATGGCGGCTCAATCTCAATCGGCCACCCATACGGCATGACCGGCGCACGCTGCACCGGCCACGCTCTTATTGAAGGCAAACGCCGCGGCGCGAAATACGCAGTCGTCACCATGTGCGTCGGCGGCGGCATGGGCGCTGCTGGATTGTTCGAGGTTCTCTAAGCTTCAGACCAATTGCTTGAATTTTGGCCCTTTCGCGCTCATTTAGAGACGCGGGAGGGCCTTTTTCGTGGGCATCATGGAAATTATCGGGATCGCAGGCAGTGTGAGCCTTTTGTCGGGCTGGCGGCTTTATCTGTGTGTGTTTGCAACCGGCCTTGCGATGCGATTGGACGCGCTGCCTGTGCCAGAGCATTTGGCCAGCCTTGCAGTGCTCGAAAACCCGTGGGTGATGGGCATTGCGGCGCTGGGCGCATTGGCGGAGTTTTTTGCCGATAAGGTCATGTGGCTCGATAGTGTGTGGGACACGGTGCATACGCTCATCCGGCCTGTGGGCGGAGCGTTGTTGGCTCTCGCAATTGTCGATCCCTCGGACCCCGCAACGCAAGTGGTCGCGTTCCTTTTGGGCGGCGGCGCAAGCTTTCTCGCCCATGGCGGCAAAGCCTCGGCGCGCGCTGTCGTCAACACCTCGCCCGAGCCTGTGAGCAATGTCGTAACCTCCAGCGCAGAGGATGTGGCAACCGTGGGGCTGCTTTATGTGGCGTATGAATATCCCACGGCTGCTGCTGGGGTTGCGGCAGTGCTGTTGGTGCTTGTGCTGGGCCTGTTATGGGTCGCGAGCAGAGTGGTGAAGTGGGTGTTTTTCCGAAGCGGGGTGCGCGGGAATTAGCGATGACTCAAGATGAATGGGATACATCGCAAGATGCGAAGGCAATGTTGCGGGCGCTATATGAAGAGCAGCCTGAGTATTTCGGCAAGCAAACCCAACAATTGCATCGATATCTTATTGCTTGTTGCTGGAAGCATAAGAAACTGATCCCGCAGACCGGACTTCGCGATGGCCTAAAGGGCGCGATCGATTGGATTGAAAAGAAGATTGATGATAACGAACTCAATCGTCTCAATTGGTACGCTGAAGCTGATGCATTTTTGCTCGATTACGGCAAGGATCCTGACGCGACTGCAGAAATCGAAGCGCAGATTGCTAACACATCAACGCTAAAAGGCATGAAATTTGATGAGGCGCGCGAGTGTCTGAAGAAAGCGGCCTATTTCGCTGAGGGTTCGATGATCTACCCTCAACTAAATCCCGGCCCGTGGATTGAGAGCCTTTTTGAGTCTGATTTCGTTTGCCCTGACTTACTCCGCGAGCACCTCAATCCTAGCTTCGACTAAAATAAGGGAGGCGTGGCGGATCATCAGGCCCCGCTCTAATCCTCACTCTCCTCCTCACGCATCGACATAATGTAATCCGTGATCGCGTCGATCTCTTCATCGGTCAGCACGCCTTCCCATGGGGGCATCAGGCCTGACATGCCGACCGCTTCACCGCCGCCTACGATTGCGGTGCGCACATGGTCGCGGCTTCGGCTGGCGAATTCATCGGAGTGGAAGCTGCCGGGCCGTGCGCCTGCCTCTTCGAGCATATCGGCATCGGGGCCGTCGGCATATCCATCAACCCCGTGGCAGCGCGCGCAATTGGTGATGTAGCTTTCGCGTATGGCAGCTGAGCTTAAGGTGCCCTCGGCTACTCCTGCTGCTGCGCCGCCGCCGCCAATGCTGGCCTCTGAGCCTGCATCTTTGCGCACAAGCTCCACAATCGCGCCATTGGGGGAGGATGAAGAACCCATCACGGTGATAAGGATCCGGTCGTCCGGCGTTTGGATCAGCGAGGTAAAGCCGCGCTGCGCGTATTTTGTCGCTTGGCCCAAGGTCTCAACCGTCCCAGTGGGCTCATTAACGGCTGGGATTGCCCAGAACGTGCCTGAGTAATTATCGCCGAACAGATATTTGCCATCGAGGTCTGGCCAGCGGCTGCCGCGATAGACGATGCCTCCGATGACGGAACGATCATAGGCGGTGTGGCGATAGGTGTAGACAGGGCCTTGCTCTGCGCCCTCAACTGTATCGGGTTTGGGAACAGTGGTGGATTCGCGCCCTTCGACATAGGGGAATTGGTAGTTCTTGCCGCTTTCAATGACATTGACTTCCTCCCACACGGTGGAGCCAACTTCCCCCAGCCAGATACTGGCGTTGGCGGGGTCAAATGCGAAACGGAATGGATTGCGCAGGCCATGTGCGAAAAATTCACCCAATACGTCCTCACGGTCCGCATAAGGATTGTCGAGCGGGATTGAATAGCCTTGCGTCACGCCATTTTCAGGTTGGCGTGAGATGGGGCGTGAAACCTCGCCGCCTTGGTTCATCACATCGATGCGGAAAATCCCGCCAGCCAAAGTCGTGTCGATGGTCTGGTGGCTGTCAGCGATGTCGAGCTCACCAATGGCGAGATAGAGCATATTATCTGGGCCAAATTCGACATGGCCTGCATTGTGATATTGCGTTGGCGGGCGGCCAATCGCCATCAGATCATATTGCGTGGCAAGGATCGCATCCGCATCGCCTGCTGAAAGGTCAAAGCGCGACAGGTAATTGGTCTGCGCATCGGGCGTAAAGCTGGTGAAATAGAGATAGACAAAGTCATTCTCCCCATCGCCAAAGCGCGGGTCAAAATCGAAGCCCAGCGCGCCGTTTTCCAAATTCACTTCGCCCACCTGATCGGCAAAATCGATCAGCAATTCCTTGGTCCCGTTATCGGGATAGCCCATCCGGTAAAGCCGACCGGCGCGTTCTAGCACCAAAAGAAAGCTATCATTGCCCGGCTCCATCCGGATCATAATGGGTTGGAGAAGCTGCGTTTGCGTATTGACCGGCACCGTCATCCAATCGCCATCAACCGAGACATTTTGCTGAATGCGAAATTCGGCAACAGCATCGCGGAAATCCTGACTTTTGACATACATGAAAGCGGCGATCAGCGGGGCGATTGTGACGAGGATCGCGAGCAATGAAAGCGGCTTTAAGAGCAATTTGAAAAGAGCGCCGACAACAGCGAAAGCTCGGCCAAAAATGGGTGTGGTGTGGTCTTTGCCGAAGACTGCGTAGCCAATGATGAAGAGCAAAACCCCTATGAGGAACGCGCCGACCAGCAATTGATGCGGGAAGACGCTGGCGCTCATAAAGAACAGGGCAAGTGATCCGCTTCCCCAGGCTGCGCCCCATGCGAATATCTGTATGGCTGTGCGCCGCGCGTCCTTGAAGACGGGCGCACGATTGAACAGCGAGACAAGGCCAAAAATGATGATGCTGGCGCCGAGCAGATAGGTCGCCGTTGTGATGAGATCTTCGCCGGAAACCGTGACCGATGGTAGCGGAAGGATCACGCGGATCAGCGTATGGACAACGCCGCTTAACAGGCTGCCTGCAAAAAAAGCGGCCGCTGCAATGGCCACACTGATCGCTATCGTCACAATTCTTTGCATAAATGCGCCTGAGGTCTTGTAGTTGGATTGATTTTGAAGCTCGGTTAACCCGCACTTGTCATAAACCTCTTAACGCACATTCCTGCCTTTCCGAAAACGGATTTCCCCCGCAAAGATGTTAAACAATTCAACACCGATTGCGCGCTGCGCTGCATCGCTGATGGTGCCGCTTGCTGCGATGGCAGCCCCTCTTGGCGCACAAGTGCCTGCACAGGATGATGGTTCTATTCTGGTCGAGGCGACCTTGGATGATCCTTCAATGGACAATCGCGCGGCAACAAAGTCTCTGGCGCCGACCCGTCTTTCCCAATCGGGCGCGGTCAGTGTGGTGGAGGATTTGACGCTTTTGCCCGGTGTCATGGCGTTTGAAAATGGCGGGCCTGGTAGGGGTTCTTACGTATCGATCCGGGGCGGGGAGCCCAATTTCGCCATTGTCACGATCAACGGTGTGCGCGTTGATGATCCGTTGAATTCTAGCGGGGGCGGGTTTGATTTCACGCTGATTGCGCCTGAACTGGTGCAAACTTTGGCTGTTGTGTCGGGTCCGCAGTCTACCGTCTATGGCGCAGATGCGCTTTCGGGCGTTGTGGCGCTCGAATTGGGAGCTGGCGAGGATGGCGGCTCGTTTTACGCGGGCCTTGGAAGCGAGGGGCGTTACCGTTTGGGCGGTTCTGTGGCCGTGTCGGGTAAGGCCGGTTCGCTGGGGATCGCGGGCGGTTTCTCAGACAGCGCCGATCTCAATCCTGGGCGCAGCAACGAACAATTGAGCCTGATCGTCACAGCCAGCCCTCATCTGGGAGAAGGGATAAGCCTTGATCTGTTCGGACTGTATGCATCGAGTGACAGCCTCGGCTTTCCCGAAGACAGCGGCGGTCCTGAATTGGCGATCATCCGCGAATTGGAGCCGCGCGAACGCGAGCAGATTGCCCTTGGTGGGACCTTGGCAGCGAGGATTGCCCCTCAACTGACCGCGCAAATACGGGCCGGGTTTTCGCAAAGCGAATTTGCATCGGACAATCCCGGCATTGCATCAACGGGCGCTGATGGCGCGCTTGATCCGATTCCGTCGATTGTGACTGATAGCCGTCTCCAGCGCACAGAGGCGGTTGCCAGCCTTGAATATCGCACAGGCAATTGGCTGATCCTCTCTACTGGAGCCTCTTACACACGCGATGATGGGGTGAGCGATGGGACGCTCGATTTCGGATTTCTGATCCCCACAGCTTTTGCTCTTGAGCGCGATATGCCCGGGCTGTTTGTGACCGCTATGGCGGAACCGGTATCTGGGTTTGAAATCTCAGCGGGGCTACGTGCAGATTGGCCAGAGGGAAGCGAAATGCACTGGACCCCGCGCATTGGCAGCGCGATTGCACTGGGTGATAGCGGCGCGTTTCTGACCGCAAATTACGCGCGAGGTTTCAAGCGGCCCAGCCTGTTTGCGCTGGGATTTCCGCTGATCGCCAATCCCGATCTTGAAGATGAACGCAGTGAAACCTTCGATGCTGGCATTGCTTATGGCGAGGCCGGCGATCCTTTCAGCGCGTCTGCGACCTATTTTAGCAACACTTATCGCGATTTGGTGGATTTCGACCCGGAGCTGTTCACCAATGTCAATCGCAGCCGGGTGGAGGTGGAAGGCGTCGAGTTTGCTGGCACGGCCCGCAAAGGCTCCCTCACCGCAAGAGCAGCTTTAACCTATCAAACCGCACAATCGGCCGATGGAGCATTGCTGAGATTTAGGCCCGAATGGACCGGGCGATTGTCTATTAGGTGGCAGGCCAGCGCCAATCTCAGCCTGTCAGCGCATGGCGAGTTTGTAAGCGCCTTTAACGACAGCTCAGTGCCCACAGGATTTGTCCGCAATCCGGGATTTGAGAGCTTGGGCTTTGATGCGAACTGGGCCGTCACCGATCAGATCGAGCTGTTCGGCTCCTTGCGCAATGCAACCGATAGCATATTCACCCGCAGTGTTGGCTTTACAGAGCCGGGGCGCAACGTGCTTGTCGGCGTGCGCGGGCGTATGTAACCGGAAGCTGTTCCGCCGCCAATTATGGAGCGATTGCTCCGTAAACGCCCCAAGTTTCGTGAACTGATCCCCCTTCAGCGCGCCATCGAACTGACCACAATGTCTGGATCACAAGTCCGCGCTTGAGACTGGCTGAAGGCCATTCGTTGCTTCCGGGCTGGAGTTTGAATCCATCATCAACAAAGCGTTCGATCAATTCCTTTTCCTGCATTCCAGCAGGGAACGCCTCTTTAATCCGGAGGTTGAACACCTCTTTGCCTTGCGCATAGTTGGGTGGAAGGCCGCGTCCTAATTTGGGTATCCGGGGATGGGGCCAGCGCATTTGCCCTATGAATGCTCAGCAATAAATTCCTCAACCACTGGCGCCACCTTTGTGCGCCAGCGGCTGCCGTTGAATATGCCGTAGTGCCCTGCGCCTTCGGCCATGTAGTAACGCTTTTTCGTCTCTTCGAGATTGGGGGTCAATTTCAGCGCGGCTTTGGTTTGGCCGATGCCTGAAATATCATCGCGCTCGCCTTCGACAGCCAGCAGCGCGGTGTGTGTGATACCGCCAAGGTCAACCACTTCGCCGCGATGTTCAAACGTCCCATTGGGGATGGAGTGCGTTTGGAAGACCTCTTCCACCGTTTGGAGATAAAACTCCGCCGTCATATCGCACACGGCGCGATATTCGTCGTAGAAATCCTTGGTCGCCTGCGCGCTTTCTTCATCGCCTGCAGTCAGATGTTTGAACATCTCGTAATGGCTCATCATGTGGCTTTGCAGGTTCATGCTCATAAAAGCGGAAAGCTGCATAAAGCCGGGATAGACGCGCCGTCCTGCGCCGCGATAATTCATCGGGACTGTGGCAATCACCGAATTGCGGAACCATTCAATTGGACGGTTCATCGCGTGATTGTTGACCGTGGTGGGGCTCTCACGCGTGTCAATCGGTCCGCCCATCATGGTGAGCGTGTCGGGGCTTGCCGGCGATTTGCGCTGATTTAGGAGAGATGTCGCCGCAAAGGCAGGGACAGATGGCTGGCACACCGCCATCATGTGCGGGCGTGCGGGCTTCTTGCGCTCTGTGCCGGTTTGCGCTGCGATATATTCAAGAAATTCGATCAGATAATCGATGTAATCATCAAGATCGAAATCCCCTTCGTGCAAAGGCACGGTTTTCGCATCGGCCCAGTCGGTGATGTAAACCTCGCACGATTGTAGCATGCGCTCTACCGTGCCGCGCAGCAAAGTCGCGTAATGGCCGCTCATTGGCGCGACGATCAGCAATTTGGGCCGGCGCCCGGTTGCCTCGCCATCGACCACGTCCACGCCTTCAAGCCTGAAACGCTTCAAATCGCCAAACGGACGATTGAGCACGGTGGATTCGATTACCGAATGAACTTTGCGCCCCTGCTTTACCTCGGTGATACCGAAAGCAGGTTTGTTGTAATGCGCGGTGGCATGGGCAAACACATCCAGCGCGTTTGCTGCCATCGGGCCAAAGCCCATATATCCCAGCGGATTGGCGGGATTGGACAGCATTTCTGAGCCGATAGCGGCCCAAGAGCTGGCGCTGTTCAGCCAGCTGCGTTGAATCTCATAGGCTTGGTAAAGCATGTAATGCCCCTTTGCGCGTCGCTTTATCATGAGCGGTCATTTCGAAGAGAAAAACGCGTGCTACGCGTCTTTCCTGTCCTCAATCCCGCGCCCGAAATGGGGGTTTTTACGTCATTGTGCAATGCACAATTTGTAACTGTCCCTTAAATGGAAGGGGGACATGGCGTATTTTGCACGTGAAATTGCGTGTATTGGCCCCTAGATGGGCGTCGAAATGTCGGGCGAACCTAACGAGAATACGGCCAAAGGCGCAATCAGCCCCTCTGCTGATGCGGATGCCGTGCGCGAAAAGACCGCGCCTGAGAAAAAATCGCGATCCTTAGCGCCGCTCAAAATGGTGTACCGCGAGGCAGGCAAATATCCCGCTCAAATCGGTTTTGCCTTGCTGGCATTGGTTATCACTGCGGGTGCGACTTTGGCCATTCCTTGGCGGTTTAAAGTCATCGTTGATGATGCTTTTTCAGGCGGTGCTGGGTCTGAGCAAATCGCAAGCGCTTTCCAATATCTGCTGATGATTGTCCTCATATTGGGCATTGGGACGGCATTGCGGTTCTATTTTGTCAGCTGGATCGGGGAGCGTGTTGTCGCTGATATCCGCGCAAAAGTGCAGAGCAACCTGCTGCGCATGTCGCCCAGCTTTTATGAAGAGAACAGCCCCAAAGAAATCTCCAGCCGGATGACATCGGACACCGCGATTATCGAGACGGTGGTGGGCACCACAATTTCTATCGCGCTGCGCAATATGCTGACCGCAACGGGTGGGATCATTTTGCTGCTCTATCTCGCGCCCAGCCTCACTTTGGGGCTGTTGATCGGCATCCCGGTTGTCCTCGCGCCTATTGTCTTTTTCGGGCGGCGAATTCGCACAGTCTCGCGTTCCAGTCAGGACCGAGTGGCGGATGTGGGGGCCTATGTCACTGAAGTGTTAAGCGCGATGAAAGTCGTCCAGAGCTTTGGCCAAGAGGGCCGCGAAGCCAAAAGGTTTGAAGGCGTAGTAGAGCGCACTTTTGAAACCGCGCGCAAACGTATTTTGCTGCGCGCTGCGATGACATCGATTGTGATTGTGCTGATTTTTGGCGGGATCACGCTTGTGATGTGGCGCGGGGCGGAGGCGGTTTCGCAAGGGCTGATTTCCGGCGGTACGATTACGGCATTTGTTTTGACAGGCGGTCTTGTCGCCGGGGCGTTTGGCGCTTTGACTGAGGTCTATGGCGATCTTTTGCGCGGGGCAGGGGCAGCGAGCCGTTTGGTGGAACTGCTGGAGGCTGAACCCGAAATCGCGCCCCCCGAACGCCCTCAGCGTTTACCCGAACCGCCCCGCGGTGGGCTTTCATTCCGCAATGTGACTTTCCGCTATCCCGCGCGGCCCGACACGCCCGCTCTGGACGATTTTAATCTTGAGATCGAACCCGGCGAAACGGTGGCGATTGTGGGGCCATCAGGCGCGGGCAAATCAACTTTGTTCCAATTGGTTGAGCGGTTTTATGATCCTCAGCAAGGGACGATCAGGCTTGATGGTATTCCGCTGACGCAGGCTGATCCAGCCGATATCCGAGCGCGCATCGCCTTTGTCCCGCAAGAAGGCGTGCTGTTCAGCGCCAATGCGCGCGATAATCTGCGCTATGGCCGGTGGGATGCGAGCGAGGAGGATATTTGGGACGCGGCGCGGGCGGCCAATGCAGAAACCTTCCTGCGCGATTTACCCGAGGGGCTGGACACGTATCTGGGTGAAGGCGGCACGCAATTGTCAGGCGGCCAGCGCCAACGTGTTGCCATCGCGCGCGCGCTACTGCGCGATGCTCCGATCCTGTTGCTCGATGAGGCAACCAGCGCATTGGATGCCGAGAGCGAGCAATTGGTGCAACAGGCATTGGATGCGTTGATGGTGGATCGCACGACTTTGGTGATTGCACACAGGCTTGCCACGGTGCGCGCGGCTGACCGGATCATTGTTCTCGATCAAGGCAAAATTGTAGAACAAGGCACGCATGCGCAATTGTCGGAGGCCAAAGGGCTTTATGCGCGGCTTGCCAAGCTTCAATTTGGCGCAAGCGAGTTGGTTTAAGGACCCTTTGGTATAGACGCATTGACTTGATCGTTCTGGCTGGCATTGGCTCAAACACATGACGTTTCTTCAATTGCTCATTATTGCCGTGGTGCAAGGGATCACCGAGTTTCTGCCGATTTCCTCGTCAGGGCATCTCATCCTGATCCCGACTTTCACCGATTTCCCTGATCAAGGCCCGTTGATTGATGTCGCGGTGCATGTGGGATCTTTGCTCGCAATCATCGTCTATTTCTTCAAAGATGTGCTGGTTTTGGCGCGCGGCGGCCTCGCCAGTGTTGGCGTGGGGGCAAAAACGCCCAATGCCCCATCTGAACGGCGCCTTTTCTGGTGGATTGTGCTGGGCACTATTCCGGCGGTTGCGTTTGGCCTTTCGATCAAAATGGGGCTGTTCAACGGCATTGCTTCGGGCGTGTTCGGCGTTGAGATTATCGATGGCGATTTGATGAGCTCCATTCGTTTTACCGATCTCATCGCGTTTAATCTGATTGTCTATGGCCTCTTGCTGGGCCTTGCGGACTACCTCGGCAAGGAAGCCAAAGTGTTTGAGGATATGACATGGCGCGATGGCTTGATTGTCGGTCTTGCGCAGGCTTTGGCGATCATTCCGGGCACCAGCCGGTCTGGCGTCACGATGACAGCGGCGCGTTTCCTTGGGTACAAACGCGTGGAAGCGGCGCGCTTTTCCTTCCTGCTATCAATCCCCGCCGTTGCAGGCGCAGGCGTGCTGATTGTGCCAGAGATTTTCGAGGCTGGCACCGAATTGGCGTTCGATGCGCTGATCGCGGGCGTGCTGACATTTATCTCGGCTTTCCTAACTATGGCGTTCCTGATGAACTTCCTGAAACGCGCATCCATGCTGGTCTTCGTGATCTACCGTGTCGCGATGGGCGTTGCGCTGTTTTATTTCTTTTAAGCGATAAGCTGTGTTCCCTTTGCGGAACAAAACCATGCGGCTGTGCGTCAAGAGTTGGGATACGACTTAAAACGCAAAGGCTTTCAGACCCTTTATGGCTCTTATGGTGCTCATTCTTCTTGGCTTAGTGCTGGGCTGGCTCTCTTCGATCCTAGCCCGGACCGAAAGTGCAGGCCGTGTGTGGACCCAGATTGCGCTTGCGCTTTTGGCGTCTTTGATTGTGGGCATTTACGCCAATGATTTGACTGTAATGGGCGGCATTACGCCTGCCGCTCTTGGGCTAGCATGCGGCGCTTCCTTTGCTGTATTGGCGCTTTACCATCTTGTTGCAGGCCGCAGCGGAGACAAAGCTTAAACCGGCTCTGCACCGCTGCCCCGCCCGCCGCGAAGGTGATATTCCTGAGTGCCGCGATGCACGACATAATCGACATCGATCACCGCTGAATTGGCGTAAGTAAAGCCAGCGCCAAGATTGCGATACAGCCGATCAAAATCGCGCTCTACAGTCTGACGATAGAGGTCATCAAAGCTCTCGATAACAAAATAGGTCGGTTGCAGATCGCTGATGACGTAATCGGTGCGCATTACGCGATCGACATTCAGCATAATGCGATTGGGGCTTTGCGCCTCGACAGCAAAGACGGCTTCGGTGGGCCCTGAAAGGATCCCTGCGCCATAGGCTTTTATCCCGTCTGCCTCTTCGATGAGGCCAAATTCCACCGTATACCAATAGAGCGCGCCCAAGGATTTAAGCCGGTTGTACCGCATCGCTTTCCACCCAGCGCGGCCATATTCCTGCATGTAATCAGCAAAGACCGGATCGGTGAGCATGGGCACATGGCCGAACACATCGTGGAATACGTCGGGTTCTTGGATGTAATCAAAAGTCTCGCGCGTGCGGATGAAATTGCCTGCGGGAAAACGTCTGTTTGCCAGATGCCAGAAAAACACATGATCGGGGATCAGCATGGGAACTGGCACCACGCTCCACCCTGTGAGGCTGCCCAATTCCTCAGACATTTTGCCAAATTCCGGCACGCCGCCGCGCCCCAGATCAAGCCGTTCCAGCCCTTTTAGAAAAGCGCTGGCTGCACGTCCCGGCAGCACGTCCATTTGGCGCGCAAACAGATCATTCCAGATCGCATCATCTTCAGAAGAATATTGCGTTTGGACAGGTTCCAGCCAATCATCGCCCACATGTGGGGGCTTTGCCAAAGGCGCGGTGAATACGTCGCCAGGCAATTCGGGAAGTGTGCTAAAGTCGATCTCAGATTCTGTCGCGGTAGCCATGTGGTAACATGTGATACTAGAACGGGCATGAGACAAGCGAAAAAGGGGGCAGCGATAGTGGCACTGAAAGGCAAAGAATACCGCAAAGCATTGGAACCCATGACCGAAGAACTGGTCGGCATGGCGCGCTGGGCACGGACAACGGGCGCGCGGATTGTGGTGCTTTTTGAAGGGCGCGATACGGCAGGCAAAGGCGGAGCAATCCGCGCGGTGCGTGACAAATTGAACCCGCGCCAATGCCGCACGGTCGCCTTGGGCAAGCCAACGGAAGCCGAGCAAACGCAATGGTATTTCCAGCGCTACATTCAGCACCTGCCAAGCGCGGGAGAGATCGTGCTGTTTGACCGGTCTTGGTACAACAGGGCAGGTGTTGAAGCGGTGATGGGCTTTGCTGAAGAGGACCAAATTCTGCGCTTTTTGGAGCAAGTCCCCGTTTTTGAAAAACTGCTGACTGATGATGGGATCATGCTGTTCAAATACTGGCTGACCACCGATCAAGCCAATCAGGAAGAACGGCTGGCTGAGCGGCTTGATGATCCCTTGAAGCGCTGGAAACTCTCACCCATCGATCTTGCCGCGCGCGATAAGTACGATGACTATACCAACGCGCGAGAGGCCATGCTCAAGGCCACGCATTACGACCATGCGCCTTGGACGCTAGTGGATTTCAACGATCAGAAATTGGGGCGGCTAACGCTGATCCGCGATCTTCTCGACCGGTTGCCCGATACGCATGTGGAGCCGCCGGTGATTGACTTTCCGAAGCTGGGGCGGAAGCCAAAGAAGGAGAGTTATGGCGTGTTAAAGCCGATTGCGGATTATCCTTTGGACTGACTGGCTAGGGCGCCCACCCCGCTGCGACTATGCCGCTTGCGCGGCCAAGTCTCGCTCCCCTCCCGCTTGCGGGAGGGGTTGGGGGTGGGAGATTAGGTGGCCTTCACCTTGGTCACTTGCCGCCCATCGCCCGCAAAGGCGGCCAGCTCATAAAAATCTTCGCTCTTGCGCATCACAAGATGCAAAGGTTCCCCTGCAATCGCCGGAGACACTCCCCGAAATTCGAATGTTCTGAGCGTATTGTCACCCAACTCGCGCGCCGCCAATTGCAGCAAGAGCGACGCAGTAAGCGGGCCATGCACCACCAGGCCGCGATAGCGCTCAACTGCCTCAGCATAGGGCGCATCGTAATGGATGCGGTGCGTGTTGAAAGTGAGCGCGGAATAGCGAAACAGCAGCCGCGGATCGGGGGTTAGGGTGCGGTGCGTATCCCAGTCCGCCGGATCGAATGTGTCCTCGGCAAGCTCTGGCGGGCTGAGCGGGGCATCGGGTGCGGCTGCATCGCGATAGACCAGCGTTTGCGTCTCCAGCACCGATAGCGTTCCATTGGCGCGGGTTTCGTGATCCACATTGACGAAAGCGAGCTTTCCCGAACCGCCTTCTTTTTCCGCAATCGATGCGACCCTGCTGGCCCGCTCGATAACCGCTCCCACCGCCAGGGGCGCGCGAAATTCGATCTTTGATGACGCCCACATACGGCGCGGCATAGGAAAGGGGGGCAGGAAGCTGTCCTTGCTTTCGTCTCGCGCCGGGTGCCCATCCTCGCCGAGCGCATTGGTTTGCGCGTCGGGCGTGCAGAGCGCGAAGTGGATCCCTTGGGGAAGCGGATTTGCGAGCGGTAAATCAAACGTCGCCAGCCACCTGTTCGCCAGCGCTTCATCCAACCGATCACTGCTGCGCATTTCGCGGCCTAGCCAATCGGCAAAAGGTTGGTCGGGATTGCCGGGCATGAATGAGTCACTCCGCCTAATTGTCCCAAAATGAGACAGTTTTGTTACAATGAAAGCCGCCTCAGCGTGTACTTGATGAACTAACTCGCCTTTTCAAACACAGCCGCAATGCCTTGGCCACCGCCTATGCACATCGTCTCCAATCCGTAGCGAACATCGCGGCGGTGCATTTCGTGCGCCATATCGGCAAGGATGCGGATGCCCGTTGCGCCAATGGGGTGGCCAAGCGAAATGCCAGAGCCATTTACGTTGAGAGTATCGCGGCGGCTGTCATCCGCGCTCCAGCCCCAACCTTTGAGGACCGCGAGCACTTGCGGAGCGAAAGCTTCGTTGACTTCGACCAGGCCGATATCGTCCCAGCTGAACCCGCGCCGCTCAAACAAACGCTCTGTCGCAGGGACAGGGCCGATGCCCATACGCGATGGGTCGCAGCCTGCTGCCGCCCAGCCATTGAAATAGAGCATGGGTTCAAGGCCAAGTTCTTCCAATTTGTCTTCTGCAACCACAAGGCAAGCAGCAGCTGCATCGTTCTGCTGGCTCGCATTGCCCGCTGTGACAATCGCTGATGCGTCGCGCTTCATGTCGATCGGGCGCAGCTTACCCAATGTCTCCATCGAAGCATCTGCGCGGTAACCCTCGTCGTGATCAAAAGTGATCGGATCACCGCGGCGTTGCGGGACGTCAACTGTCACCAATTGCTGCGCGAATTTATCATCCTGCCAAGCTTTGGCTGCATTCTGGTGTGACCGCACGGCAAATTCATCTGCATCCTCGCGGCTGATTTCATAGTCTTTGGCGAGGTTTTCTGCCGTCTCAATCATGCCTGTTATCACGCCAAAGCGTTCGATCGGCTGGCTCATCAAACGCCCGCGCGATAGCCGATCATGCAAAGTGATATCGCCCATTCGCGCCCCGCCGCGCCCTTGCAATGTGTAGTGTTCGACATTGGACATGCTCTCACACCCGCCCGCGACCACGACATCCGCCATGCCGGTTTCCACCATCATAGCGGCATTGGCCACAGCCTGAAGACCAGACCCACAGCGCCGGTCAAGCTGGTATCCGGGGACTTCCAAGGGAAGACCTGCAGCAAGCCAAGACCAGTGCCCGATGGCAGGCGCTTCGGCATTGCCGTATCCTTGGGAAAAGACGACATCATCGACGCGTTCCGGATCAATCCCGCTGCGCTCCACCAGCGCCTTCAAGATAATCGCGCCCAATTCGCCCGCATTCAGGCTGGACAATCCACCAAGGAACTTGCCCACCGGAGTGCGCAAGGGTGAAACGATAGCTGCGCGTCTGCTCATTTATCTGTCCTTATCCGAAAGTGCGATGGTCCCTGCATCGACCATTTTGCCAATTTGGCCGCTCGACAGCCCCAGCCGCTCTGCCAAAATCTCTTCTGTGTGCTGGCCAAGATATGGTGCAGGTGCGGGCTCGCCAGCAGAGTGCGCCGGCAGATTGGCAAACGATCGCGGAGCTGGATATTCAAAGCCCGAAGGGTTGTTATTGGTTCGGCTAAACAGAGGATTATCCGCTACCAGAATCGGGTCGTTTGCCGCCTCATGGGCTGTCCGGTATTTCTCAAACGTACAGGCAGCAGCTGTCATCCGTGCTTCGAGAGCCTTGTAATCATGGCTGCCTGCAACGCGCTGGAAAATGTCGAACAATGCCTCGCGATGCTTGAAACGCGGATCATCCCCATCAGCGAATTTGACGCCAACCTCAGCCTCCAACTGCCCTATGGGCGTTTCAACTCCGAACGCTTCGACAAGGCCAGCCCATTGTTTTCCCGTAAGGGCCGCTACCATAAAACGCACGCCGTCTTTGGATCGGAAATCGCGGCCAAACGCCCCCCATATTGCATTGCCAAGCCGCTCACGATCTGTGCCCCGATACAACATTTCGGCATAGACACCGGCATTGGCCGTGGTCCCAATAGCGACATCGCCCAAAGGCACACGAATTTCTGATCCCTCGCCCGTCGCATCCCTGTGGCGCAGGGCGGCCATAAGCGCGAAGGCTGTGTAAGCGCCTGTGATGAAATCCCACGCAGGCATGACCTGGTTCACTGGCGGCGCAGTTTGCATGTCCCAATCATCGGGCCCTGTCATCAGCGGGTATCCGCTTGCCGCATTAACGGTGAAATCCATTGCCTGCCTACCATCATGCCAGCCCATGATCCGCACAGATGTCATATCGGGTGTGCCATCTGGCTGAGCTGCCTTCATCGCTGCATGGCTCATAAAGCTTTGTTCAGGCAGGTTGGTGATGCACTGACCGGTCTTTGCCGCCAACTCCACACACAATTCGCGTCCCTCACCAGAGCGCAAATCAAGCGCTACCGATTTCTTTGCGCGGTTGAGATTTTCCCAAGAGAGCGAGCGGCCCTCTTTGGTGAGCATATATCGATCATAATCAAGCCCGCCCGCCTTGTGATCAACGCGAATGACCTCCGCGCCCATTTGCGCACAGTAAAGGCCTGCTGTGGGAGAGGCTACGAAGCTGGAGACTTCGATGATGGAGAGGTCATTTAGGAGTTTATACATATAGTCTTGGGCCCACCCCCAGCCCCTCCCGCATGCAGGAGGGGAGCGAGACTTCGCCGCAAAGCGGCTTTAGTCGCAGCGGGGTGGGCATAACCCTTTCCTTATGAGTTCAAACTCTCCCACTCGCGCAGCATATGCTTGGCGATCTGGAGCTGGAGGATTTGCGTGGTTCCTTCATAGATCCGATAAATGCGCGCATCGCGGAAGAACCGCTCAGCATCATATTCGGCCAGATATCCTGCCCCGCCATAGATCTGCACCACCCGGTCCACCACGCGGCCACACATTTCGGACGCGAACACTTTAAAAGCAGCCGCTTTGACCAAGATGTTCTCTCCACGATCAGCGCGCTGCGTCACATCGCGCATCATGCATTCAGCGGCGTAAATTTCGGTCTCGCTTTCCGCCAGCATGCTTTGGATGAGCTGGAAATTGGCGATGGGCTCACCAAAAGCTTTGCGTTCATTGGCATAGCGAATGGCCGAATCGAGTGCACGCCGTGCATAGGCCGTGGCTGCAGACCCCACAGAAATCCGTCCATTATCTAGGCTCTGCATCGCAAAGCGGAAACCCTTGCCAGTTTCCCCGCCAAGCAAAGCATCGCCGGGCACTTTCACATCATCCAGCATAATGTCCGAGATATGCGATCCGGACTGACCCATTTTCTTATCCGGTGATCCGGTTGAAACACCAGGTGCATCCATCGGCACCAGAAACGCGCTGACATGAGCGTTTTTGGGCAGATTTTCCTTTTGCGTGCGCGCCATAATCAGTGCGAAATCCGCGTGCGGTGCATTGGTTATGTAACGCTTGGTGCCGTTCAATACCCAGCCATTGCCTTCAGGATCAGGCACAGCTGTGGTCTGCAAACCGGCGCTATCTGAACCAGAACCGGGTTCAGTAAGGCCGAAACAGGCGATTTTTCCTTCGACCAGTTTGGGATACCATTCGGCGCGCTGTTCTTCGGTCGCACCGTTTTTCAAGGCGCTTGCGAACATCCCGATATTGATTGCAAAAATGGAGCGGAACGCAGGGGCTGCATAGCTCATCAGATTGACTACACGAGCATATTGCGACGTGTTGAGGCCAGCGCCGCCATATTCTTCAGGAACGCTAATCCCAAACAGGCCCATATCGCGCATTTCCTGGAGGATTTCTGGCGGAATAGCATCGTTTTCGATGACTTCAGGTTCCGCTGGGATTAGACGCTCTTTCACATAGCGTTCGAGTTGCTCTGCAAACTGTTCGAAAGTTTCCGGGTCCATCCCGGTGTTGAACTGATCTTTATGCGCAGGCGCTACATTCATTCTGATCAATATCCCTTGTATTCGCCAGCCTTGAAACAAAAGCTGAGCGCATTTTCAGACCGCTGATGATGAGCGTTTACTGCTCTGGCAATGACGGCCCGTCACCTGTCGAATCTGCAGTGCCGCTCGCATCTTGCTCACTTTCGGGCAAAGCGATTGCTTCGACAGGCGCGCGGGTCTCATCCAGCATTGTCGCCGCTTCTTCCAACGCTTGCGCCTCGCCTTCGCTGACCGCTCCGGGTGCTTCATCGGCTTCGTCTGAACACGCAGACAGCGCGAATGATATAAGCAATGCACCCGGTAGGCTGATTTGAGCGAGGCGAAAGCGTTGCATGATGATATCAGTCGACCACTTCTTCAGCAGCATCTGCTGCCTGATCCAGAACATCATCAAGACCGCTCGCAGCGTCAGCCGCTTCTGCTGCTTCAAGCGCATCGAGAGCTGATTGGGCTTCGGCTGCGACAACAGCGCCTTCTTCGGCAGCTTCTGAGGCTACTTCTTCGGTAACCGCAGGGGGGCCTTCGATCTCTTCCGCAGGCGCAGCAGATGCGCTTGTATCTTCAACAGGCTCTTCGGTTACCTCTTCCAAGGCTTCTTCAGCGGGTGCTTCGACAGTATCAGCGCGCGCATCGGTTGATGCATCGTCATTGCTGCCACAGGCAGTAAGTGCCAGACTTGAAGCAATTGTCGTTGCCAGAATTATTGATTTTTTCATTGGGTGGCTCCTCCGTGCAAAATTCTCACTCCGCCCATTTAGACTGGCTAGAAGTGGTTTTGAACACCGATAGCCTTTTCAAGGCCCGCTCGCAAAGGGGCATTCGTATCCCAGCATGAGACAAAAGGTGCAAAGTGTTAGCTGTGTTAACGTGCAAGCCTGAATTTTCGTGCTAGGACAGTGCCATGAAGAACTTCAAACCTTTGGCCATTTTGGGCGCAAGCGTTGCTTTCGCCTCCTTTGGATTCGCCTCTGCAACCACTGCGCAAACCGCAGGCAATAGCTTCACAATCGCGGAAACGGGACAAAGCTTTTCAACCCTGCAAGCTGCCGTTGATGCTGTGGGCAACCGCACCGCTACGATTTCGATTGCGCCTGGGACTTATCGCCAATGCGCCGTGCAAAAGGCGGGCGTGATTACCTACACGGCGCAAGAATTTGGCACGGCCATTTTTTCTGGAACAGCATGCGAGGGCAAAGCGTCGCTGGTTTTGCGCGGACAAGGCGCCGAAGTGCGCGGGCTTACCTTCACGGGCATTAGCGTTCCTGATGGCAATGGCGCGGGCATCCGGCTGGAGAAAAACAATCTCAACATCGCTTTCACGCGTTTTTTAAGCAGCCAGCAGGGCATTTTGACCGCTAACGATGCGCAGGGGCGCATTTTCATCACGCGCTCAACATTCAGCCGGCTTGGCACGTGCGAGAATTCTGCGGGCTGCGCGCATTCTATCTATGTCGGGAAATATGGCGCGTTGACTGTCACGCAAAGCCGGTTTGAGCGCGGCACAGGCGGCCACTATGTCAAATCGCGCGCGCCCAACAATGTGATCGAAAACAACAGCTTTGATGATGCGCAGGGCACATCGACAAATTATATGATCGATCTGCCCAATGGCAGTTTGGGCACGATTGCCAACAATATGTTTGTCCAAGGCCGCGATAAGGAGAATTATTCTGCTCTGATCGCACTTGGGGCCAAAGGCACGCAGAACCCGTCTGATGGGCTGGTTGTGCGAAACAATGAAGCGCGCTTTGTGCCCGGCCTAAGCCGCAAAACGGCGTTCCTTGCCGACTGGTCAAACAGCCGCGTGGTCATGGAAGGCAACCGCTT
This sequence comes from Pseudomonadota bacterium, assembly GCA_038532855.1. Taxonomy (GTDB): domain Bacteria; phylum Pseudomonadota; class Alphaproteobacteria; order Sphingomonadales; family Sphingomonadaceae; genus Erythrobacter. The sequence goes on along the minus strand of JBCAZT010000017.1, from coordinate 14,488 downwards.
GGCCGCGGGGATTGAGCAGTTGGATGTGCGTTAAGCTGTAGCCAAAGCCGCGCGCGTAAGACACCACACCGCTCGGCAGTTCTCCTTCGAGTAGCAGCGTTTGGAAATATTCCGCCGGTGGTCCGGGATAGGTAAGCTTGGGTTCGTGTTTGAAGCCAAATCGGCTGTAATATTCAGGCGATCCCAGCAGGATTATGCCCTTTGCCCCTAGCTGGCGCATATCGGCGATCGCTTGATTTATCAGCGCGCTGCCAATCCCTTGACCTTGCAAGTCGGGCCAGACCGATACGGGCCCAAGGCCGTACCAATTCTTGCGAGATTGATCGGATGGTCCGCCGTTGATGGTGACAGGCGACATTGCGATATGACCGACGATTTTTCCGGTATTTTCAGCCACCAAAGACGCCACCAAAGACAGGGTTAGATCGCCATCATCGCGCAACCGCTTCACAATAGTGGGCTCTGATCCATCGCTAAAAGGCATATTGCGAAAAGCCGCTTCGGTTAGCGCGAAGATCACGTCTTCATCACCCGATTGCTCAGGCCGGATCGTGATGGCTGATGCGGCACCGGTCATTTGAGCAAATGGCCCGAGCGATCGCGCTTGGTCGCCAGATAGCGGGCATTGTGAGGGTTATCGGGCAATTGGTGCTGCACGCGCTCGGCCACTGTGATCCCCGATGCCTCAAGCGATGCCACTTTGGCAGGATTGTTGGTGAGCAGGCGGATTGTGGTCGCGCCCAGCAATTCCAGCATTCGTGCCGCCACCGGAAAATCACGCGCTTCATCGGGTAGGCCAAGGCGATTGTTCGCATCGACCGTGTCAAAGCCCTGATCCTGCAAACGATAGGCGCGCAATTTGTTGATGAGCCCAATACCGCGCCCTTCTTGCCGCATATAAAGCAGCACGCCCCAACCGCTATCTTCGCGCGCATGTTTGGCCATCGCATCCAGGCTTGCATCCAATTGCGGGCCGCAATCGCATTTGAGACTGCCGAGCACATCGCCTGTGAGGCATTCGGAATGAAGCCGCACTAAGGGCGTGCGATCGCCTGTTTGCTGGCCGATCACCAAGGCAACATGCTCGCGCGTATCAGCGGTGGAGCGGAAGGCGATGATCTCCGCGTCCTCGCTCGCGGACACGGGCAGGCGCGCGCGGGTGATGATATCGAGGCGGCCTGCATCGGTATAGGCTTGTAGATCACTGGCGATCAGCGGATGCGGCTCCCCGCCTTCAACCGGGTCAACCATAAAGGCGGGCAGAATCCCCGCAATCCGCGCATATTCCATCGCGGCCACCGCTTCGTCGGCCCATGTGATAGGTTCAGCTCGGAAAGGCCCTTTCAATGGGTTTTCCAGATCAAGCGAGGGATCAGCAATCGTGCGGGCAAGTTCCAAGGTGATGGGCTCGCCAGCGCGAATCAAAATAGGCGTATGCGGCGCTTCACCCCCTGTCGCCGCATCGCGCTGATTGGTGAGTTTCAATGTCGCTGCGCGCGCGGCTGAAATCAGCAAATGGTTCGCTTTGGCTCCGCTAGCAATCGCGGTTTCTACAGGCAGCAACACCGGGCCGCCTGCAAAATCCAGCGCCCAGCCATGACGCAGCGCGTCCACAGCCTGCGCAGCGCGCCGCTCTGGCGAGGGAGCCTTGAGGCCGGAGGAGGAGTGGCTGTCGCACATTGGTGTTAGATATCAAATTCCGTTGTCAGCGGGATGTGATCGGATGGCTTTTCCCAGCTTCGGGCATCTTCCAGAATGTGATGGCCTTTGGCTCTGGCCGCCAAAGTGGGGCTTGCCCACATATGATCTAATCTGCGCCCGCGATCATTCTTGCGCCAATCGGGCGAGCGATAGGACCACCAGCTGAAATACCGCTCAGGATCCTTGATAAATTCGCGGCCCAGATCGACCCAGCCATGCGCCTGTTTGAAACGGTCCAGAGTCTCCACCTCAATGGGTGTATGGCTGACGACTTTCAAAAGCTGTTTGTGGCTCCAAACATCGCTTTCCAATGGGGCAATGTTGAAATCGCCGACAATCAAAGTGGAGCGATCAAGCCCGCCCGCCCAAGCGGTCATCCGTTCCAAAAAGTCGAGCTTTTGTCCGAATTTCGCATTCTGTTCGCGATCAGGAATATCCCCGCCTGCGGGCACATAGACGTTGTGGACGGCCATATCCTTGCCTTCAATCTCAACGCCCACATGGCGCGCTTCGCCATTGGCTTGCCAATCGTGGCGCTCAATTTCGCGGATGGGTACCCGGCTTATTGTGGCAACGCCGTGATAACCTTTTTGCCCGCAAATCGCCTGATATTCATATCCGGCCTCTGCCAAAGCTTTGGCGGGAAACTGCTCTTCTTGGCATTTGATTTCCTGTAGGCACAAAATGTCTGGGCCATGCTCTTCCAGAAATTTGAGCACAATAGGCAGCCGAAGCCGAACCGAATTGATATTCCATGTGGTAACTGAGATCATGCCGGATGCTTAGGGATGGCGAGCAAAAAACGCCACCTCTCACTTTCTTTCTCTTTTGCGTCACATTTGGGCGCGATAGAAAGGATGTCTTCTATCGAGAAAGTCACCGCGATTATGTTCTCACTGATAAAATCCACACTCGTTCTAGCCGGTTGTGCCTTGGCGTGTGTGTCTTGTGCGCCAACATCCGCTCCTTTGGATCGCGCAACTGCAAATGCACAGCCCGCACAATCGCCCAATGCGCCAACTGGCGCTAAGAACGTCATCATTCTGATTTCGGATGGGATTGGCTTTAATGGCTGGCTTGCTGCCGATTATTATCAAGGGTTGGCAGGCCAACAATCCTATCAGGTCACACGCCCCGATGGGACGCAGCCTGTGCTTTACGGGATGGCGCATTCATCGCTCAATCTGATTGATGCTGACGGACAAGTACTCAAAAGCGGTGCCGATCCTACTCTTGCAACAGGTGCGGTTGAGCAAGGCTATGATCCGCGCACGCGCTGGGACCGGTTTGAAAACACCTTTGCGGGGGACTTCGCCCCGGATGAGCAAAGCTACACCACCTACACTGACAGCGCGGCAGCGGGCACGGCGCTGCTTGCTGGACGTAAGACCGCCAATGGCCGGATCAACATGGACTGGAGCGCGAATGAGCGTTTCCGTACAATCGCAGAGCTTGCTATGGAGCGTGATCGTTCCGCTGGCGCTGTTTCATCCGTCATGGCGAGCCACGCAACGCCCGCTGCTGTGATCGCGCACAATGTCTCGCGCAACAATTACGCCGAGATTTTTCAGGAAATGGCCGCGAGCGATCTCGATGTAATCATGGGCGGTGGACACCCGTTTTACGATGCGAGCGGCGAACGGATCGAACCCGAAGACGAGCGAGATTACCGATACGTTGGCGGCTCCCAAACTCTGGCGGCAATGACAAGCGATGACGGCTTAAACGGCTTTACCTTCATTGATGCCAAAGCCGATTTTGAAAGCCTTGCTGCCAATGACAATGCGCCCGAGCGTGTCATTGGTATTGCGCGCACTGACAGCACTTTGCAGGCGGGACGCACAGGTTTGCCTGATGCCAACACGCCATCCGGCATGGCTTTCAATCCGCAAGTCCCTGACCTTGCCACAATGAGCCGCGGCGCACTTAACGTTTTGTCGCAGGATGAGGATGGCTTTTTCCTGATGATCGAAGGCGGCGCGGTTGATTGGATGGGGCATGCAAATAATATGCCGCGCTATATCGAGGAACAGATCGACTTTAATCACGCGGTTGATGCCGTGATTGACTGGGTTGAGACCAATTCAAGCTGGGATGAGACGCTTGTCATCATCACATCAGACCATGAATGCGGCGGCATCTGGGGTGAGGGGACGTGGACCAATTCTGAAGGTGGGCCCGTTGCAGCAGACCGATCTCCCGAAGCTTTAAAGGCCGCCCGATTTGATCCGACGCAAGACGTGTTTAACGGCTATAAAGCCGTGCAAGATCGCGGGCGCGGCGTGATGCCGGGCTATCAGTTTGCATCAGGCAATCACACCAATGAGCTGGTCCCTTTGTGGGCAATTGGGCGAGGCTCACAGTCTTTTGCCCAATATAGTCGGACTGATCTGCGCGCAGGCTCGCTGTGGGGTAAGCCCTATGGCTGGAACGGCCAATTCGTCGACAACACCAGCGTGTTTGCCGTGATGGAGCGAATGCTGGACGAGTGAAGGGCTAAGCGAGCGGGTGGCTTGGCACCACTGACAAAACACAAAAAACCCCTGTCTCGGGGGCGATGAGACAGGGGTTTCATGTTAGCGTTCGTCACGCTTGTCCAAGACGACCTTTCATGAAGGAGAGGGCAACAGGGGGGAAACCCACCTTCGACCGTCTTGAGCTATAGAAATAGGACCTTCTGTCTTTCACGTATATGAATAACGGCCTAGTCTTGTCGCAAACTTACAACCGCTGACCGACGAAGTGTTCAGCCCGGTCGACGAGAAGAGCGGCGCGGATCGGTGAACTTAAAAGTGCTGTCTGACACCGAAACACCATAGCGATGATTCGATAGACGGACCCGTGTGCGGTAGTTCTGCGCATCGAGCGCCACCCATTGGGCAAGCTGCAATCCGCCTGGCGCGCTTGGGTTTCGTACGAAGATCATATTGATGACACCGAATTCAGGACGCTTAGGGTCGCGCACTTCGATGCTGATGACCCGATTATCATTGGTCGGCACCAAAGTTCCATATTTGCTCATATCCCGGTCAGGATCGAGCAACGCGCCAAGCGGCGAATTTTTGATCGGCCAGCGTTCAACCTGACGAACTTCGTAATCGACCATGTAAAGCGATTTCCCGTTCGAAACGACCAATAGATCCGCGTTCTTGCCGTAGTCGAAACGGATTTTGCCGGGGCGCTTTAACGTCATCACCCCGCGGACGCTCTGGCCGCGCTGATCGGATTGGACGAAATCGGCTTTCATGGTTGAGATTGCGCGCAAAGCCGTGACAGCTTTGTCGAGATCGCCTGACCCTTGCGCTGTGGCTGGTGGAGCGATTGCCGTGCTGATCGAGCCTGCTGAAATATGCGGCTGACCAATGCTAAAGCCAAGCGCAATTGCGCCGGTTACCCCGACGGCCATCAAAGTTTTGCGGAAAATGTTTCTCATGCCCATAGCCTTTTGCGCTAACCTTTGCGCGTTGAACTGGGGCTGAATTGAAGCGGGCGCAAGCGTTAAGTTCGCTTGGCCGAGCGCGAGATCACTTGATCTTGGCTTCTTTGAACTCAACGTGCTTTTTCGCAACCGGATCGTATTTACGAAACACCATTTTTTCCGTGATGTTGCGTGGGTTCTTTTTGGTCACGTAATAAAAGCCCGTGTCTGCGGTCGAGACGAGCTTGATCTTGACTGTTGCGGGCTTCGCCATGGCGGTATCCTAAAATCCGGTAATGCCGCTCAAATCGTCGAGCGGCCAAAAAAACAAAGGGCGACGTATCGAGCGCCGCCTCACAGGAGCGCGCCTCTGAGTGATTCTGGGGGAAAAGTCAAGCAAAGTTGGGTTTGTTTATTAGCCGCAATCGCCTTACTAATCTTTGGCGCAGGGCTTTGCGCGATTGGCTTTTATGGTCCCGCGCGCTTTCTTGGTTTTAAGGCGCTGTGTTTTGCCCACTCGGTTGATGCGCGTTTTTGCGCGTTTTTTGGGTGCGCGGTGGGCGGCTTTGAGCATCTCTTCGAGTCTTGTGCGCGCCGCCTGACGATTGGCTTCCTGTGTGCGGTGCTGGCGCGCGGTGATCAGCAGATCGCCCGCTGCTGTCAGCTTGGACCCGGCCTGTTCTCTCAGCCGTGCAAAGACGGATGGTGGCAGGCGCAGCGCGTAAATGTTGACGCGCAATTGCACTTCGGTCGCGACCTTGTTGGCATTTTGCCCGCCGGGTCCAGATCCGGCGAGAAAACTTTCCTCAGCCAGAGCATGGGCGCGATCAAGAAGGCTCGGTTCCATTGTCCTGCTCTGTTTCTGGCTCTTGGTTAGGCTGTGGTGGGGCGGCTAACCCTGCGCGAAGAAAATCTTCGTGGAATGGAGCATGGGCGGTAATGGGCGGTTTGCCATCGCGCTCCACTTGGATCGTTTCAGCGTGAAGCATTGTGCGTGGTGCGCCTTTATTTTGCCCGCGCACTGGACCGTAAACCGGGTCTCCCAATAAGGGTGCGCCCAGTCCTTGCAGTGCATGGACGCGCAATTGGTGTGTGCGGCCTGTTTCGGGGCGAAAGCGAATGAGCGAACGCTTGCGGTCTCCATCGCCGATCGTTTCGAGCAATTCCCAATGCGAAATCGCAGGCTTGCCTTTTTTCGCAGCAATCATCCTCCAGCCCTTTTCAGCCGAGCTGATTTTGGAAAGCGCCAATTCAATCGTGCCCGCTTGTTCGCGCGGCTCAACATCCAGAACGGCAAGATATGTTTTGCCGACCAAGCGATCCTCAAACGCTTTGTTAAAGCGCTTCAAGGCTTTGGGGTTGCGCGCCAAAAGCAGGCATCCGCTGGTATCGGTATCGAGCCTGTGAACAGGTGTTGGTCGCCGTTGAAAGCCCAACTTTAAGCTATCGAGATGATCTTCGAGGCATTCACCCCCGCGCTTTGGCCGGTCAACGGGGAGGCCAGCTGGCTTATTGATAACCAGCGCTTCGCCGTCTTCGAAAAGGATGGGGATTGAGGGTGTCATTATCGTCCTGTCAGGATGAGGCCGAATTGGCCTTTGCAAATTCAAATCAAACGCGCTGAGAAAAGACCGCGAACCGCATTGCCAAGCTGGAAACCTGATTTGAGGTCATCCAGCGTCAATTCTGCTTCCTTTGCGCGCCCTTCTGCGATCAAATGTTCGCGCAAAATGCCCGGCAGCAAACCCAATTTCGCAGGAGGGGTCAAAAGCATGCCATCGCATTCTACGAAGACATTGGTGAAGCTGCCCTCTGTTACCAGCCCGTCTCCGCGCACAAGCACGGCTTCTTTTGCGTCAAGTGCAAGCGCGGCCTTTAACGCATCGTCATAAAACCCCCGATCAGATGTCTTGTGCCGCAGCCGCCAGTCATTTGGCGTGAGCGGGTTTGGCAAAGCTGCAACAGGCATCGGTTCATCGATGGGCGCAGGAACGGGGCTTGTCTCCAGAGCGGTAGCGCCGCTTCGCGCAACCAGCAGGCGCAGTTTGGCTGGCTCTTCAAGCTCAAAACACAAGGCTTGGATTTGATTGCGCGCTTCGTGGCGATCAAAGTCAAAGCCCAGCTCTTTCGCGCTTTGTTTCATCCGAGCGAGGTGAAGCTCCAGATAGGCGATGCCTATTTCAGGATCGAAATGCATCGTTTCAATGAGATCGCATTGAGGCGCAGGAAAGTCAGGACCGGCTTTGCGGACAAAGCCTGCCTTCACCTCGCATTCGCGGCGTTCCTCAATTGGGTCGCTATCGGCAACTATTGCTGAGCCAACGCCCAAAACTGCCGTGCCTTGTTCATTCTCAATCGGGGTCAGCCGCAAGGTTCGGATCGCGACATTGAATGCAGCTGATCCATCCGCATCAATCCGCCCAATCACGCCGCAATAGGCGCCGCGCGCATCGCGTTCGACATCACCAATCAGCTCCATCGCCCTGATTTTTGGTGCTCCGGTAATAGATCCACAGGGAAACAGCGCTTGGACCAAATCCAGAGCGGATCTATCGGCTGCCAGTTTTGCGTGCACGCTGGAGACCATTTGATGGACCGTGGGATAGCTTTCAATCGCGAAAGGCGCTGTCACCTTAACGCTTCCAGGTATGGCCACGCGCGACAAATCATTGCGCATCAGGTCAACGATCATGAGATTTTCCGCGCGATCTTTGGCAGAGCCTGCCAGCTCCTCTGCCATAGCTGCGTCCCGTACAGGATCACCCATGCGAGGGCGCGTGCCTTTCATCGGCTTCACTTTAGCGCTGTCGCCATCAAGCGCCACAAACAGCTCGGGTGAGAAGCTCAAAAGCCAGTGTGATCCATCGTACAGCAGCCCCCCATAGCCAGCGCTTGCGCTTCCGCGCAGATCGGCATAAAGCGCCAATGGATCGCCGCGATACGATCCGGCGAGCGGGTAGGTGAGGTTCGCTTGATAGATATCGCCTGCATTTATGGCCTCCCGCAGGGTTTCGAACGCACGCTGATACCCCCCGGGTGAAACTTGTGGGTCGAGAGGTCCGATGCTCGCATCGCCATCGCGCCGCTCGGCAAGCCATGCAGGCACATCCTTTGCTGCGATAAGCTTTGGCTCATCGAAAAGGCCCAGCCAAACAAGCCGCCCAGATGCCCCGCATCGCGCGGCGGCAAGATCGGCCAGCTTGGGCTCCATCGCCAGACCCGCTTCATAAGCGATATAGCCTGCCAAATGTCCGCCTGCTTGGCGAGCGGCATCCGCTGCTGTCAGAGCTGCTTCGACCTGATCGGGGCTGATGGCCGCAAACACTTCGCGTGGGGCTTCATACAGCAACGCATCCACAGCGCCGCTTTCGCGCGCATCATCAAGTAAGACAAAAGGTGGTGGAGGCGTTCCCGAAGCCATAACAAATGCCTTAGCGCATGCGGCGAGCAAGTCGAGACCTTGACCGCGCTCGCTTGGCTATGCACTGCATAAACACGAAATTGGGAAGGGCTTTTGCAGATATGAGCGATATTTTTCTGGGTCTTGGCGGCAATGGCGAAAACCAAAGCCTCGCGCTGAGCCGGGCGAACCGGCACGGGTTGATTGCGGGGGCAACCGGCACGGGTAAAACGGTGACATTGCAGGGCCTGGCTGAGAGCTTTTCAGCGCAAGGCGTTCCCGTCTTTGTCGCTGACGTAAAAGGCGATTTGTCCGGTATCGCAATGGCTGGCAGCGCCAAATTCAAACATGCTGACAAGCTTGAAGGGCGCGCTAAAGAACTGGGAATGGAGGATTACGAATACTCTGATAATCCAGCGATTTTCTGGGATTTGTTCGGTAAACAAGGCCATCCGATCCGCACCACTGTTTCGGAAATGGGGCCGCTTTTGCTGGCGCGTTTGCTGGACCTTAACGAGACGCAGGAAGGCGTCTTGCAGATCGTTTTCAAGCATGCTGATGACAATGGCTTGTTGCTGCTCGATTTCGGCGATCTTACCAGCATGCTGCAATGGGCGAATGAGAACGCGAAAGAGCTTTCCGGCGTCTATGGCAATGTATCCAAACAATCGGTCGGCGCGATCCAGCGGCAATTGCTGAGCTTTGAAAGCCAGGGCGCGGATTTCTTCTTTGGTGAGCCAGCGCTGGAAATTGACGACTTTTTGCAAGTCGATGATTCTGGTCGCGGATACATCAATGTGCTCGCGGCTGATGAGCTGATGCGCAGCCCTAAACTGTATGCGACTTTCTTGCTTTGGTTGCTTGCTGAATTGTTTGAGACCCTGCCCGAAGTGGGCGATCCTGAAAAACCGACGCTCGTCTTCTTCTTTGATGAAGCGCACTTGCTGTTTGATGATGCGCCCAAAGCTTTGCAGGAAAAGATTGAGCAGGTCGTGCGGCTAATCCGTTCGAAAGGCGTCGGCGTTTACTTCGTCACGCAAAACCCCATCGATATTCCCGAAGAGGTTGCAGGCCAGCTTGGCAACCGCGTTCAGCATGCTCTACGCGCTTTCACCAAACGCGATCAGCGCGCGATTAAGGCAGCGGCTGAGACTTTCCGGATCAATGAGGATTTGGACACCGAAGAGGTCATCACTGAATTGAAAGTGGGCGAGGCTTTGGTCTCAACTCTCGATGAAGAGGGCGCGCCTACCATTGTCCAGCGCACTTTGATCAAACCGCCGCGTTCGCGCCTTGGCCCTGTTACGGCGAAAGAGCGCGCGATCATTCAATCGATCAGCCCCTTTGATGGCAAATATGACGAGGCGGTCGACCGTGAAAGCGCGGAAGAAGTGCTGGCCGCGAAGACGGCTGATGCGGCTGAGACGGCAAAGGAAGTTGCTGAAAAGGGCGAGGAAGAGGTGCGTAAGCGCCCTCGCAAAACCAAAAGCATGTGGGAAAAGGCCGTATCGCGCGGCACGAAAGTGGCCGCTGGCGGTATGGCGGGGGCCGCCGCTGCAGCTGTCCTTGGCAAGAAATCGCGCGCCAATCCGGTCGCCTCGGGCATTACATCGGCGGCTGGCTCTATTGCTACCGATCTGGCAGGCCCGATTGCAGGCCGGTTTGTGCGCAATTTGATCGGGGGGTTGATGCGGTAGGGGGGTTTAACCGCCTGCCACTTTCAAAACGTGGTTTTCCATCACGAGCCGGACCGGCATTTCGAAACTCAGCAGCGCGTCTCCGCCGCAATCTTTCAGCATTGCCTCGCATTGTGCGCGGTCCTCAGCGCTGATAGTGCGCAAATAATCGAGCGAGCGTTGCAGCATCCATAGGCTGAAAGGAAGTGCGGCGCGTTCGCCTGTCACGCCTTCGATTGTGAAGGGTGCGGTGCGCAGCGCTCGCGGCAAGTCGGCGCCCGGATTGTCCGCCGCCCAAGTGCCAAGCATGTCTGCAACGCGTTCAAGATGTGGGATCTGTTCGCGCATCATTCGCGCCAGCACTTTGATCGCAGTTTCTTGCACATTATCATCCGGCAGGAACGCACCCGTAAGAGGCTCTGGAGCAATCATTCTTTCCACCCATTGCGCCACATTGGGAGCGAGTTTACGCATGATCTCACCGCTTTTGGGATCACGATAATTGTGCGCGTAAAGCGGGCCGATCAGGCCATAATCGCCAATGCTTGGGCGGGTGCCGAAAAGGTAGGGGTGCTTCGCAAAATGGGCATCCAATTCGCCAAGCAGCGCTTCATAGGAGATTTCAATTGCAGGGATAGTCTGCGGATTGATGCCAAGCATCGGCACAAATCCTTTGAACATCGCACCGCGCGCTTTGCCAGCGGCGTATTGCTCGTCGGGCGGAGCATCCGGCAGCGCAGTTTTGCCAAATTCGCCGTAAATCCACTCTTCGTTGTAGTGCCAGCGATAGTGCATGGCGGGAATGACAAGCCATTCATCGCCGTAAGCCTCCAGCAGCAGCGCCGCGAGCCGTTGGCGTGCAGTCTGGGGATAGACGGAAGGCGTGTGACTATCGGCCTGTTCGAAATGATCGATAATCAGGCTGGTGTCTTGAAGCAGCGAACCATCATTGAGCTCAACAACCGGTATCACTTGCCGCCCAATCTGAGGCACAATGTCACTTTGAAAACGCGGATCAGATGGCAGCTTCTCAATATACTCGACGCCTTTCCAATCGAGATATGCGCGCGCTTTACCAGAAAACAGCGAAGGCGGTGCGCCGTACAAGGTAACGCTCAATGGGTCTCTCCCGGCTATATGCGACGTGATCGTCAGACAGGTATATGGATTTCGGCGCGCAGACCTTCGAGGTTACTGCCAGTCCCGCGATTTTTCAGCTCGAGTTTCCCGCTATGCTGTTCCGCAATAGCCCGCGCTAATGTCAGGCCCAATCCTGCCCCGCCGGTAGCGCGGTTGCGCGATGCCTCCCCTCTCGAAAAGGGTTCGAGCATCGCTCCGATTTGGTCTTCGGGAATGCCGGGGCCTTTGTCATCCACTCGAAGCACAGCAAAGCCATTGTCTTCGAGCACCGCAATTTCGGCGGCTTCTCCGTACCGCACAGCGTTGGCCACAATGTTGCGCAGTGCGCGCTTAAGCCAGGTGACCTGCACTTTTGCGACAAGACGCGGCGGATCAAGAATGGTGACGGGATCGCCCAAATCCTCAAATTCCTCTGTAACGCTGATCGCCAGTGAGCCGAGTTCCGTAGCCTCTGCCACAACGCCAGAGCGGCCAATGCGCGCAAGCGAGAGGATGTCATCCAGCGTCGCGGTGATATCCTCTATCGATTCCGCCATGCGTCCGCGCTGTGTTTCATCAGGCACGCTTTCAATGCGTACCCTGAGCGCCGCCAGAGGCGTTTTGAGATCGTGCCCGATCGCGCCCAACATCACGTCTTTTTCATCGAGTAAGGCGGCAACGCGCGCCTCCATCGCGTTGTGCGCAGCGATTAAGCGGCGAGTGTCGGATGGGCCGCTTTCTTCCAATCTTACCGCTTTGTCTGGCGCGCGCGAAAAATCGCCCACACGCTCTGTCAATTGCGCAAGCGGGCGGGTGATGCGGCGCAGGACCAGATATAAAAGGAGGACGAGAACGACGAATATCACGAGCGTTTGTAGTATGATCACAAACGGCCCTTCTGCGGGCCGCTCGGGTTCAGGAATGCGCACGGTTAGCCATCCAGCTTCATCCGCGCGCTCAACCGATGCGACGATTAAAACGCGCTTTTCCCAATCGGGTTGGCGAAGACGCGGGCGTTCTTCGATACGTTGGCGTACATAGGGATCATCGCCTGCGTGCCTTTGAGTGACTGCAATCTCGCCTGCCACGATATCTTGGCGCTCAAGCACTTCTCTCAGCGCCTCTTCATAGTCTGGAAGCCGCGCGTCACCCGCCTTTACTTGTGAGGTCTCGCTTTCCTCGATGCCCAGACGCAGCCGCCGGGCAAAGGGGCGATCCCCGCCGGGCCCTCTCGGGCCACGTTCTGCGCGGGGTCCGCGCCTCTCGCCGCCTCTGCGTGGGCCAGACACTTCGCCAATCAGGCGAAACGCCACTGAATTGACGAGCGATGCATCGCGGCGCTGTTCTGATGCTTGATAAAGCAGTGTCGCCGAAATGATCTGCGCAATCAGCAGGCCAAGCGCCAGAACGGCCATAACCTGGCCCAAAAGGCTGGAAGGGGTAAGGCGCTTTAGCACAATCTTTTTTAGGCCTCTGGTCCGGGCGCTGTGCGCTTCACACTCGCGGCAAAACGGTATCCGCCGCCGCGCACGGTCTGGATGAATTGCGGATTGCGCGTGTCTGTTTCGATCTTGCGTCTTAGGCGGCTGACTTGATTGTCGACCGCGCGGTCAAACAAATGCGCGGTGCGCCCTTGAACCATATCGAGCAGCTTGTCGCGATCAAGCACGGAGCGAGGATTATCAAGAAAGGCGCGCAGCAGGCGAAACTCAGCGGTTGAAATAGCGACTGTCACCCCTTCGGGATCGGTCAGTTTGCGTTTCAACGGGTCAAGCCGCCAGTCCTCGAACTGGTAATGCCAATCATCGCTTTGCACATTGGGTGCAGGCTCTCTGCCAACGCGGCGCAGCACTGTGCGAATGCGCGCAACCAATTCGCGCGGTTCGAACGGTTTGGAAATATAATCATCCGCGCCCAGCTCCAGGCCGATAATGCGGTCTGTTGATTCTGTGCGAGCGGTCAGGAAGATCACGGGAAGGCGCTGCGTTTCGACCAGATGGCGGCAAAAGGACAGGCCATCTTCGCCGGGCATCATGATATCCAGCAGGACGATATCGGGTGTGCTGGTTGTCAAATGGGCCCGCGCAGAGGCTGCGCTTTCTGTTTCGGTAACCTCAAAGCCTTGGCCTGTCAGATATTCTGCGAGCGGCTCACGCAAGGTTGCCTCGTCATCGACGAGGAGAACGGATGTGGGGTTAGGATCAGCCATTTCGTATTCCGGAGGGGAGCGCCTTTTTTCTTGGGACAGACCATGAAAGGAGCCGGCCCGGCTTGCAACCTTTGCGCTTCTTTGAACGCTTTTAGGGAAGCAAGACCGAGCCGGTTGGAGTTCGACCAAGGTAGGGTGGAGCGAAAAGCCTTGGTCGATTGAGAGGCTGGACGGGTTCGCTGTCGTCCAGCCCCCAAGCTTAATGATGATTTACCGTGCTGGACGGCCACGCTCACCGCGTTCGCCGCGCTCTGCCCTGCGCTGCTCGCGTTCGGCTTTGCGTGCTTCTTTGGCAGCTTCACGTTCTTCGGCTGTGATCGTACCAGAACCGTCAGTGTCGACTTTGGCAAAGCGGGCTTCGACAGCGGCATCATATTCAGCCTTAGAGACGATTTTGTCGCCATTCGTATCGGCCTGGGCGAGCATTTTCATGCCCTTGCCGCCGCGTTTACCGCGCTTGCCTTTGCGCATTTCGCCATCGCCGCCGCGTTTTCCGCGATCACCGCGGGCTTCTTGTGCGGCGAGCATTTCAGCCTCGCTCACTCCGCCAGAGCCATCTGTGTCAAGGCTGGCAAAGCGTTCGGCCTGGCGATCCGCGCGGCGTTCTGCGCGTTGTGCAGAGCGCGCTTCACGAGCGGCTGCCATTTCTTCAAGTGTCAGTTCGCCATTGCCATCAGTATCGGCTTCAGCAAATTTTTCAGCGCGTTTTGCGGCGCGATCATCTGCACTGAGTGAGCCATCATTGTTGGCGTCCATTTTGGCAAAGCGTTCATCGGCTTTCGTTTTGGCTTCAGCCAAAGTGATGATGCCATCGCCATCGGTGTCAGCCTTCATCATTCCGCGATCACCAGCCTGATTGGCAGCAAGAGCGATTGTCGCACCGCCCAGCAAAAGGCCAGCAGCAGAAAGGGTCATTGTCAGTTTACGCATCGGGGTTTCCTCTTCTTTATGTCTTCATAATGAAG
>JBCAZT010000016.1:0-36139 GCA_038532855.1 Pseudomonadota bacterium | reverse complement strand
GTTGAGCTCCAACACCCAATGAAGCCGGATGCGACGCCAGAGGAATTGGCGCGCGCCCGTTTCACTTCCGGCATCCGAGGGCTAATCCTCAACGATCTCGCCGCTGATATGCGCTCTGCGTATGAGCGCCGAGCAGCACCTGCGTTTCAGAAAAAGCACGGTAAGGAGCCCGAAACGAGCCGAGAAGCGCATCAGGCACTGCGGGGCGATCCGGCCTTTAATATCTATTCGTCGATGCGCGTGCAGGCGCAAAAGATGGTTTGGGCGAGCGTAGCTGATAGCGTTGAACGCGAAGCTGATCGGCTCGCAGCCGAAGCTGCGAAAGCAAATGACGCACCCGGCTCTTTAACGCTTGAGCCAGACTTTGAAGTGCCCAAAAACGTCCACGCGATTGATGTCCATTTAATGCCGGGCAGTTACACACGCGGCGCCAATAGCCTTGAAGCAGGAGCAGTATACGACCGCGGTCTCGCTGTGTTCTCAATGGGGCTTATGGGCGCCAATCTTGATGATATCGGCCTTTCGATGAGCCAATATATTCAGCAGCGCTTTCCCGATTTTGCGCCCCAGCGTATCCTCGATACAGGCTGCACAATCGGACATAATACACTGCCATGGAAACAAGCCTATCCCGAGGCAGAGCTTATTGCGATTGATGCTGCGCCTGGACCGCTGACTTATGGGTCAGCGCGCGCGAAAATGCAGGGACAAGATGTGCATTTTCGTCAGATGTGTGCTGATGATCTGGCTTTTGACGATGAAAGCTTTGACGTCGTCTGGTCGAGCATGTTTTTGCACGAGCTTTCAAAGAAGCAGCGCGCGAACGCTTTTAAGGAGGCCTACCGAGTTCTGAAACCGGGTGGCTTGATAGTCCATATGGAATTACCGCCTAACGCTCAGATGGAAGCGTTTGACGGCTTTTATCTCGACTGGGATAGCTATTATAACAACGAGCCATATTACAAAGGCTATCGTGATGAAATTCCATCGGAATTGTGCGCCTCTGCCGGGTTTTCCGGCGATGATTTCTTTGAATTTGTAGTCCCCTCAGTAGGCTTGTACGGGCCAGAAGCTGTGACCCAGGCCGCAAAAGGTGACCGCGAGGATAACGTTGGGCAAGAGACCACAGGTCGTCTTGCTGATGGGGTAATGTGGTACGGTTTTGGAGCGTTCAAGAAATGAGCAGCCAGCCGAATGACACTCCTCTGCGCCCCGCAGATGCACCACCCAACCTGTATGATGATCAAGGCAACCCCCGTTTCTTTGCTGATCCAGGGATGGACCGTTTTGTCGCCGTTATGATGAACTTAGCGCAAGAGGTTTGGGTTCAGGAAGAGCGTCTCCTTGCATTGGAAGAAGAAAAAACTGGCAACAGTGTGGATCGCGAAGCCAAAGTGAAAGAATTCATCGACCGCGTCTTTGCCCCCATTCGCGAAGCTTGAGACGATGAAGGCATGGGAAATCGGTCCACGAGGCGGGATTGAAAGCTTACGCCAAGTTGAACGCAATGATCCTGCACCGGGGGCGGATGAACTTCTTATCAAAGTCAGTGCCGCTGGTCTTAACTTCCGTGATCTGCTCATCCTTCGCGGCCATTATGGCGAGAATCTGCCTGAAAATCGTATCCCGCTAACCGATGGCATGGGAACCATCGAGGCCATGGGTGAAGAAGTTCAAGGATTTGATCTGGGCGACAGGGTAATCGCTGCAAACTTTGTCGATTGGGAACCGGAAACCGGTTTTGGTTTCCATGTGTTCGGTCGCGATATCGGTGTAACCATGGATGGATGGCTCGCCGAAAAGATTGTCGTGCCGGCTAAGGCCGCTGTCAAAGTTCCAGATAGCATCAGTACGCAAACTGCAGCCACACTGGCAGTCGTTGCTGGAACGATTTGGCACGCGATGGTCGAATTTGGTGAGGTATCGCCAGGCAAATTGGTTCTTGCCCAAGGGACAGGCGGAGTTTCGATCTACGCCTTGCAACTTGCCAAAGCGCTGGGCGCGCAATTCGCTATCACATCGTCAAGTGATGAAAAGCTAGCCAAAGCGCGCGACATGGGAGCAGACTTTGTGGTCAATTATCGGTCCCACCCAGACTGGACCTCCGCTTTGATAGAGCAAACCGGTGGACGAGGCGCTGACGTGGTGGTTGATACACTAGGATTTGGTGACTTTGCCCAAACGCTAGCTGCGACAGGGGTGGAAGGCCGGATCGGTACCTTAGGTGCATTGGCGGGGTCATCGGTGGATGGCGGCAGCGATGGCTACGGCGCGATTCTGGGAAAAAACATCACCATTAAAGGCATTACGAGCGGCCATTGCGGGCACGTAGCAGAAGCGCTTTCGCTTATGGCGGAAAAGGGCGTTGAAACTCTGGTAGATCGCACCTTTGGATTTGATGATGCGAAGGCGGCCTATGCCCATCTTGAAAGCGGCGCGCATATGGGAAAGGTGATGCTTCGCGTCTCAGATTGAGGCTTCTTAGCGCTCAAGCTCGATCAGCTCATATCGGTTCATCATATACCCATCGATTGAACCGTAGACGAGCACCGCATCCGCATCAGCTGTGACCCACATGTCAAAATCGGGATGGCGCGTGCCGCCCATCCCATCTTCGCTTTCATCAACATAACGATAATGGCGGCAGGCAAAGGTACCCGCTTCGACGGATTTCTCCTCTTCGCCGACATATTCCATCACCATTTCTAATTCTGCAATCTGCGGAACGCTTGCGCCGCGATGGTCTGGCGATGGCAGGAAAAATCGCAATTTCCTGCGATGCGGGCCTTTGCCTAAATCCATCAAACGGGTTGTGAAACCATCACCTGCAACTGGATGTGTTCCGAACGCGTCAAATTCACCTGCTTTGCAAGTTTCAGAATTGCGTCCAACTCCGGGACCATAGCTTTCGCATGTGACCTGATCTGCATCGCGGTCATATTGCATCCAACCTGACCCCAGGAATTCATCGCCGAGCGTCAGATGAACCAACAGGTTGTGCGGCATTCGGTCGGGGCCCCAATGGCAGGTCACGTTTCGGAGCACCGTTGGTTCGGGTTCTTCGATTTCGCAATGCGCAGTCATGATCACTGAACCATCCGAATGTTGAGAAAAGTTGAACCATTCACGCCCGCGTTCGCGCCCTTCCATGCCTGGTTTCATTGAGGAGTATCGAATTTTCCCTCGGACGTTTCGATGCTTCATCGATTGCACCACAGCATCAGATGATCCCCGCCTTGGTGAGACGTTCGATCAAGTCGGCCTGACGGCGGCGAAAATAGTCGCGTTCCTTCACTGCGGGCCTACCATCCACCGTCATATCTTCCTGCTCGAAATTTCCCGCCGCTGCGGCGTAGGCTTGCGCAATCAAAGCTGGGCGTTGGCGCGCAAGGTAATTCGTCATGGCAGGCGTGCGGCGCGCATCGCGCAATGCAGCAAGGTCGATAGTCGAGAAAGCCGAAAAGGTCTCCCCGCTACCCGATTGTGCTATCACTTTCCCTTTCCAATCGATTATCTGACTGTTCCCGTCTGCACTGGCTTGCGGCATCGCTGTACCGCTGATGCCAGCGGTGTTGGCAGAGACAACATATGCCAAATTCTCAAACGCGCGGGCTTGTTTCGCAACGTCTTTGTTGGTTGGAGTAGGGGAGCCTACTTCGCTTGATGAATGGCAAAAAATCTCTGCGCCGCGCAATGCCAATGCGCGCGCAATTTCGGGGTAGAGGATCTCTTCAGATGCGATTGCTGCGATATTTCCGATTGCGGTGCGAGCAACCGGAAAGACAGCGTCAAGGCCATACTTATCGAGATAGGCTTCCCAGATGTCATGTGGGCTGGGTGCAAACATCGAAATGAGCCGCCTATAGCGCAGAACAACCTCGCCGCTGGGCGAAACGATGAAACAAGTCTGAAAATAGAATTCAGGGAACGCTTCGTCTGTTTCATAAGCGTTGCCTGCCAAATACACGCCCAATCGCTCGGCGATGGCTCCCAGTTTTTCGTATTCTGGGCCGTCTTTTTCCCATCCGACGCGGCTGGCAAAATCGGGAATGGAAATGCGGGCAGGATAGGAAGTGAACAGATATTCTGGCAGCACCACCAACTTCACTGGTTTTCCCGAATACTGCTCAACAAAGATCGTGCTGGCGCGAATTTGTCCTTTAATTTCGGAAATGTGCTCAAGCATGGATGCACGCGCAGCTTGCGTGTCTGGAAACCGCTCGAGCGAGCGCGCAGTCAGCTGAATAGCCAATGCACTGTACGTTGCGATTTCGCTCACTTTTCCTCCATTAACCTCGACAATGAGAGCAAGCTGCTCATAGTGCGAGCGAGCCTGGGTTCATAAGTCCCTTGGGATCGACCTGAGCTTTGAGCGCTTTTAAGATATCCCATCCAGCATCATCGTGACTTTCTTTGAGCGGATAGGAGCGCGCGATTTGTAAGTGGATCGCATCCATATCTTGAAAGATGGCGATGACTTTCTGGCGCAATTCCATCACCAAGGCATTGGCTTCCGGGTTATTTGGCTGAGCTGAGAGCTTCGCCATATGGTCTGGCTCTATCGCGTGATGGTGAAGGGGGTTATGTTCGCCCGGCCAGAAGAATACCGGTTCAATCAAGCAAGATGTGCGACCTGTTGCTGCGATAAGCGCGCCTGTTTCAACGCCCAGCCGCTCCATCGCTTCTGCATTGTCCGACCACAGCTTTTCCAGGCGCTCCCATGCTTGTGCAAGTTTGGAATGCGGCAAAAAGCCATGCACTGGCACCCAGCGTTCGCCATTAGGGCCCAACATCGAATTGGGCGGTGGAAAGGGGTTGGCACGCAGAATCTTAGGGATGGAATTCTCAACCACCACGCCACCCGTTTCGCGCACGATCTCTTCAATCCGCACCATATCAGCATCAACTGCGCCCTGATGTCGGCCTTCTGCAACACAATGCAGGCTGAACGGCACATCGTCCAGAAATGATCGCCCAGCTATCGCGACTTTGGCACCCTCTTTGATAGCTTTCACAACGCCGCCTGTTTTGACCTGTGCTTTCACCATATTGCCTAGTTGTTTGACGTCTTTGGTGAGGGTGTCACGCTTCATGCGTTGTGCTTGAAGGAAGGGGTCAAAAGCAAAGCTTTCCGCTGCCAATTCCTCTCTGGCAATCGCGCTCATTGCACTCAGCAAGGCGTCATAGGTGGTGAAACTGAAAGAGCCATAGGCAAAGGCGGTCGCCTCGCGGACCAGTTTGAGCGTCACGCGGGCCTTTACCCCGAATGCACCGCAATCGGCAGCAAAAAGACCGGTGAGGTCGGGGCCAAAAGGGCGGAAAAATTCAGATCCGGTTGAAATAATTGTCCCATCAGCGAGCACAACATCCATGCTGAGAGCACTATCAACTGCCGACCCGTTTCTTGCGCCCCAGAACAGTCCGTTTTGGCTCATCCCACCACCTATGCTTGCGCGGACGCCGGACAATGTGCCCCAGGCGAAAGCGCGCAGTCTCTTAGGCTGCAATGTCCGGTGAAGTTTGTCCCAGCTGCAGCCAGCCTCGACTGTTACGGTCATATCGGTTTCGTTGATGTCGAGGATTGCATCGAGACCTGACGTATCAACGAGTATGAAATCGCCACCTTCGTAAAGATAACCCCCAGTATAGCTCATCCCGCCGCCGCGAGGGACGATTGCAAGTCCAGAGCCGGTCGCAATACCGATTCCCTGCGACAGCTCCTCAACGCTTTGTGGGCGAAACACCGCGAGCGGCGCATTGCCATGTGAAAGAACATCATGGCTGAAAAGTGCGAGTGATTTCGCGTCAATGATCAATGAGTTTGCGCTTAAAGCAGATCGCATCGCTACCAGAATTGTGTCGCTATTTTCGCTGATTTGAGTGGCCATTATGCAAACTCCCGTTCGGTGGTGGCTAAATCGGTCTCGGCCTCTGGAAAGCTATCTGGATATCGACCCAAAAGCAGCAACAATCCGCCGCCGAGGATAAAACCAAAAATCGCAACTTTCAAAATCGGGGCGTATGTACCGGTTTGATCGTAGACTTGCGCATAGATAATCGGCGAGGCAGCGCTGAAGAGCCCGAATGGCAAATAAAGCATGCCGTAGATCTTCCCATAATTCGCCATCCCGAAATACCGTCCGGTTTGATAGGCGATTAAATCTGCCTCGGCTCCAGCGGCAAATCCTAGCAAAAGGCCCGAGAGAGCAGCCAGCGTGAACGACAGGCTATCGCCAAGTAATATCCAGGCTGAAATCGCCGGAAGGCAAAGCAACGGAAACGCTACAATCCCCTGCCAATAGCGATCTAGCAAGGCGCCGGTCATCAAGCGGCCAACCAAAATCCCTGCTCCCAATACCCCCATCACAGTTGCCGCTGTCGGGGCGTGTATGCCCCGCAAACGCAGCATGGTGGGCAGGTTGATGAAGATGCCGCCGAATGCTGTGGCGATGATTGAGATGGAGAGCCAAATAAGCCAGAACCGGTAATCTTTGAGCGCCGCCTTCAACGCGACGCCGGTCAGTTTGCCCGTTTCACTTTCGATCGCCGATGGGCGTTCGTCGGCTGTGGGTTCGCGGAACAAGAAATATGCCACGGCTAAAGCGGCTGCTGGAAAAAGAGCGACGACTGCAAACATCGTGCGCCAACCATAAGCTTCTATCACTGCCACTGCGACGCGAGGAACAACGAGGGCTGCAATGCTGGAGCCCATAAGTAAGATGCCGAGTGCAAGGCCGCGATGTTTATAGAACCACAGGTTAATTGCGCGGCTCCAGGTAACTGGGGTTGAGCCGATACCAACCAGGCCAAGCAAGACCCAGAAACCATAGTAAATGTAGAGCGTTCGCGTTGAGTCCTCTGTTGGGGTAAGTGAGATTGCCGCAAAGGCCAGCCCAAATGCAAAAATCGACCACAGAGCCACTGGCCGAACCCCATAACGGTCCGCCATCCATCCAAATACGGGCGCCAGCAAACTGGCGATAACGCCAAAGATCGTAATCGGTAGAATGACTTGCGTCTGAGTTAGACCAAATTCTGCCTGAAGCGGCTCAGCAGTGAACCCAATCACGTTATAAGGAATAGGAGATGCCCCGCACATGACGCCCAGCATGCCGGCAAGCAGCACTTTCCATCCTTTGGAAAATTCGCCTTGCGATTGGCTGGCTTCAGTCTCGCTTTTGCTCAATTCGGTATCTCCAATTCCTGAGACCATTAATGTCCGATAGAAAGACACAGGGTCAAAGCTAGGTCTTCAATGCTGCCTCGATAATGATGCGCGCAGTGGCGAGTGGATCTGTGATCATCGCGTCATGCCCGGTCGCCAGTTCTTTAACGGACCAATGAGGCTTCTCCTGAAGCCGTTTGGCAGTCCACGAAAATTGAGTTCGCGGCATCAATGGCTCGGTGCAAAGAACATACGTCGCCGGAACCCCTTCAGGTCCTTCATTCTCTAGCGATATGGGATCAAGCCAGGTTTTGAGTGGATGGGGGGTGAGGCTTTTTAGAACCCATTCATAGTGCTCATGATCATCGGGAATACCTAGCAGCGAAGGGTCAAATGGCTTCATAGCGATGCCATCGGGGGCCAGTCCGCGAAGGGCGTGCTCAGCTTTGACAAACTCTTCTTCCGGACGCGGTTCACCGTAGGAAACCATGCTTTCCCCATTTATGGGCAATGCCGCATCGAGATAGATGATATGCGCAATTCTATCTTTGAGCTTATCTGCAATCGCGGTGATAATCATGCCGCCGTAGGAATGACCAACAAGCACAAAGTTATTCAGGCCAAGGGTTTCTAACTGCGCAATCGCATCATCAATTTGCGATTGAAGGCCGATCTCCGCAGAAAGCTCAGCCGCGCGCTCTGCTAGTCCTGGAAGCGTGAGTGCATGAACACAAAGATCCCTTTGCTCCAATTCGGCGCTAACCAAGTCCCAGCACCAGCCGCCATGCCACGCACCCGGAACGAGCACGATGTCACGAACGATTGCTTCGGGATTGGACATGCTAGGGCTTAAAGAAAGCCAGCGGCCGAGGGCTAATCAGGCCGCTGCTTTTCCAAAATGCCTTAGAATTCGAAGTTTGCGCGAACTGCCCAAGTGCGGGGCGGGTTCAGGTAGCTGAAATTGGCAAGTGACGATTCAACCGCCTCGACATCGAAGCAGTTCTTGCATTCCGCGACTATCGCCCAACCAGAGACATTGCTCAAAGTGAGCGACGCGTTGACGATCCAGCGGGATTCGCTGAACGAGCCGGTTACAAATTCGCCATTGCCTTGCACATTACCAGGGAAAACAGCGCCCGATGCGCCTGTTATTGATCCATCAAAAATTGACAGATTGTTGGTGCCAGTTTCGCTTTCGCTCCGCCAATTGGCATTGATTGCAGGGATAAGCGAAAAGTCACCAAACTCGGCCTCGTAGTTGGCGCCGAGCGCAATCGTGAAATCGGGTGTACGAACAGGTTCAGCAATTGAACCGTCCACCGCAATGATGCCCGCGCCGCATGCCGCGGCGTTGTCGGCGCCGGCTAACCCAGCCAATTGGCCGGTGGCCAATTGCGATAGGCAAGCTGCTTGCTGTGCGGCCACCGATTGGACCCCAAACTCGTCGAATGCAGGCGCATTTTGATCGATGTTATATTTGTCATCCTGAATGCCAACGCTGGCAAACAGGTTTAGACCATCGACCGGAACAGTGGTGACTTCAATTTCGACACCTTGGTTTTCATAATCGGCAAAATTGCGCGTAATGAAAGTCAGCGATCCGTCATCATTGACCAGAGCCGTCGGCGTTTGCAGGCCTTCTACATCAAGATAGAAGGCGGTGATGTTAAACCGAACAAGACGGTTGAATAGATCAGCTTTGGCCCCGGCCTCATAATTCCAGGCAATTTCAGGGGCGAACGGCAATAAGGTTCCCGGGCTCGTGCCTCGGGCGTTCCAGCCTCCAGATTTAAAGCCTCTTGTCGCTGATGCGAAAAGCAAAATGTCGTCATTCACTTCGTAATTAATGGCAAATCTCGGCGTGAAGATGTCGATCGATTGCTCGGTCGGAATCGGTGTGCCGTTGGCCGCCGTCAGATTGGCCGTATCTAGGCAAAGCGATGGACCAAATTGCGTAGGAGCAGAGCATAGTCCGCCGCCAATGGCTGCACGATTGTCTGCAATCGCAAAGTCTTTGGTTTCATCGGTGTAACGAATACCAGCAGTCAGGGTGAGTTGATCAGTGACATTCAAATCAGCCTGCACATAGGCGGCATAAGCCTCTGTCGTGTTTTCGATCACTCGGTCGGCCAGAAGCAGTGGGAAGCCATCTGGTGGGGGGAACGGAAGAAATGGAAGGTTGAGCGAGAAAATATCGCCAAAATCGGTGCGGTTGTCTTCATAGAAATAGAAGACGCCGCCAACAACATCGATCAGCCCATCACCGATCGAGCCATTGAATTTGATTTCCTGCGTGATTTGAGTGTGTTCACCTTCATTGGCAATGCTGAAGCCGCCAAAAGTAAACCCCACCGCTGCTGGGTCTGGATCTGAAGTGCTCGGCAAACCCCTGCCATCAGCAAAGTCGAGGGCGAAGTCTTGTTTTAGATCGACAAAGCCGGTTATGAAATTGACGCTCCAATCATCGGAAAGGTCGACTTCGAAATTGCTGGAAATGAAGTTCATTGTGACTTCGTTGCCCAAGCCGAAATCACTTTTCGAACCGGTTAACAATGGACCAAAGACTGGACTGTTGAAATCGCCATCTCTTGTAAGGCCAGTGCTCACAAAACGGCCGTCGCAGTTTGTTGGGTCGAGAGGGTCGCAATCGAAATTCAGTATGTTGGCTGAGTCTGAAAAGGTGTGAATGTAAGAGCCTTTCCAGCGAACGCTGTCAGACAATTCTCCTTTAAGGCCCAAACGCACGCCGTAACCGTCGTTTTCATTGGTGCGTTCGCCCGTTAGATTGTTGATGGCATAGCCATCATCGCCTTGGTAGTAGGCGGAAATCTTCGCGCTGAATGTATCCGCCAAAGGAATGTCGAGCGAGCCTCGGGCTAAGATTCTATTAAATGCGCCAAACCCCACTTCAGCAGAGCCGCCAAACTCATCGGCTGGGTCTGACAGAAATACACTCACCGCACCGCCGGTTGTGTTTCTGCCAAACAGCGTGCCTTGGGGGCCGCGAAGGACTTCAACCCTCTCAACATCGAAGAGCGACAGATTGTTGCCGTTCTGACGCGAGAGATAAATGTCGTCTACATAAGTGCCTATGGGCGGATCAAATGTCGCGATGCTTTCACTGTTGCCCAGGCCGCGCAGATAATATGCATTTGCCGTACCAAGACCGGTATTGTTCAATCCGACCAAGTTTGGAACAAAGGCAGCCACTTCGAGGGCATTCGCGATACCGCGGGTCTCAAGGTCATCGCCAGACAGCGCCGTGATCGGGATGGGAACGTCTTGGGCGCTTTCTTCACGACGCTGGGCTGTCACTATAATAAAGCCGACACCGAAGCTTTCATCGGCAGTTTCTTCTGTGTCAGCATCTTGAGCGGATGCGGCACTTGGTGTCGCAGCGATGGCAATAGCTGAAGTCAAGCTAACGAAAGCCAATTTCGCAGAAATACGCAAGGTCATAGAATAACACCTTCCCTGTTTTGCAAATCATGAAGGTCTATTGGTTGCAGCCGCCCGACGATTGAAAACTGTCTGGACGATCATCTGCTCATCAAGCATGGAAATGCGATGCGCCTTCGTAATTTGATCGTTTATGTCAATTTATGCGATAGGGACGAAATAGATTTGCGAGAGAAGAACTGAATGGACATTCTAACAGTTGCCTACCCTGCGGTTGTTTACGCGCACCTGCTGCTGTTCGTCCTTTGGCTCGGTGCGGATGTGGGCGTCTTTGTCCTGGGGCAGCATTTCCGCATGCGCGAGAGCTACTCACTTGATCAGCGCATCGCCTTACTCAAACTGTTGGTAGAGATAGATATGGTGCCGCGCAGCGCGTGGGCATTGATGGTGCCGTTGTCACTTAGCGTTGTCGATCTTGGTGGGTGGTGGAACGTGCCCGTTTGGCTCATTTCTGCCGCTTGGTTAATTGGTCTTTTCTGGCTTTGGCTTGTGTGGGACGCACATAAGCATGACATGACCCCAAGAGCCGCCCGCAATCGCGCGATTGAAGGATGGCTGCGCTGGATCATCGGCGGATTTTACCTTTGGCTTGGCGGTCAGAGCCTCTTAATTGACGCGCCGCTGGCCCCCGATTGGCTCGCTTGGAAGGCGCTCTTGTTTGGTGTGATCTTTGTCGCTGCTATTATGATCGATCTGACGTTTAAGCCGGTAGGCGCACAATTGACCGCTGTCATGGAACAAGGGTCCAGCGACGAAACTGAGATACCCTTGCGCAAGACGATGGACAAAACGCGCAAATGGGTTTGGGCGGTTTATATCCTGCTGATGGTCACGGCATTCTTGGGCAATGTTAAACCTATCGCCTGACATGGGTTTTTGGGCCTTGCAATAATCTGGCTCAGCGAAACGCGAAGAAGGGGGCGATATCCTTCGTCTCAAACCTTAGTTTTTGCTTGTAAAACCAGTTCGATTCCTATGTGCTTTGCGGTCCGTTCTGGTCGCGCTCTATGATCAAATAAAGCACCGGGGTTACGATCCGAGACAGCAAGGTTGAGGATACGAGTCCGCCGATAATGACCCATGCCAGCGGAGAATAAAGCGCAGCTCCTCCGATTGCCAAAGGCATCAGACCGCCAATCGCGGTTACAGATGTTAGCAAAACGGGAAGGAACCTTATCTCGCCAGCCTGCTCAATCGCATCACGCAGGCCAACCCCTTGATCGCGCAATTGCCGGGTGAAATCGACCAGCAGAACCGAGTTTTTAATCTCGATACCGATCAGCGCGATAAAGCCAATAATGGCCGTGTAGCTCAAAGAATTGCCCGTTAGGAACAGCGCTACCAAACCACCGAACATGCCAAGCGGCACGACGCCCAGCGAAATTGTGACGAGGCGAAATGTTCCAAATTCCAGCACGAGAACAATTAACACGCCGAAAAATGAAAGCGCGGCAATAAGACCCAATCCGGCAAAGCTTGCAGCGCTTGCTTCAGCTTCGCCGCCGACAAAAAGCGAATAGCCTGGGGGCAGTTCAATGGCGTTGATTTTATCAAGCGCATCTTGTGTCACTTGCGATGGCAAAGCATCTGGAGCCACTTCTGATGTGATGGTTGCAACGCGCTGCAACTGATAGCGTTCTATAAGACCGGGAGTTGAGGTGAGGCGCGGCGTTGCGATTTGGCTTAAAGGGATGGCGGCACCGCTGCGCGTCGGGACGTAAACTTGATCAAGCTCATCGATATTGCGCCGGTCTTGGCCCGGAAGCGAGACCACCACGTCATAGGCATCGCCTTCTTCATCGCGCAATTGCGCAGCGGTTTGCCCTTCTAATGCGAGGCGGACAGCCTGACGCGGCGTACCAGGCGCAACATTGAGCGCAGCAGCTTTTCCAAGATCGAGGCCCAGATCAAGGTCAACTCGGTCAAGCGCTAATGGGTTTGTGATGTCGCGCGCGCCGGATGTGGAGCGTATGGCATCTTCGATTTCAATCGATAGGTCTTTGAGCACGGCAAGATCAGGGCCAATCACCGAAATCTCAATCGGCGCGGTTATCGGGGGGCCATTGATAAAAGGTGCAATGACCACCCTCGCATCAGGTATTGTCTCAAACCGATCCCGCAGGCGCTGCAATAAAGCGGGACCATCGCGATTGTTCCATTCTTCAATTGTGACGAGGATCTGGCCAAAGTTGGATTGCGTCTCGGGTCGCGGTTTGTTGTAGAAAACCTGCGGATTGCCTGCACCAACATTTTCGAAATAGCCCGTGACCATGTCCTCCTCCGCGATAATGGCAGCGACTTGACGGATGACCTTATCGGTCTTTTCGACAGATGCACCTTCGGTCGCTTCTACATCGACGGTGAAATACGGTGTGTCAGCCGCTGGGAATAGGCTGAAGCCGAGAACGGGCACCAATCCAAACGCGGCGACCACCGCAGCCGTTGCAATCAGCAATGTGCGTTTGGGCGCTTCCAACGCGCGGTGGAGAAGGGGGCGATAAAAAGCATGAACGCCTTTGTTGACCGATCTGAGGAACACATTGCCCTCTGGATCATCGGTTTGCTTCAACAAACGGCTCGCCAAAAACGGGATGATAGTGAGCGCGATTATCAGCGATCCGCCCACGGAAAAGATGACCGATAAGGGCAGGGACCGTGTGAACCGCCCAGCGCCTTCTGGCAGGAATACGAGCGGTATAAAGGCGAAGATCAAAATCGCCGTTGTGCCGACAACGGGGACCAAAATCTGCTGTGTTCCTGCAATGGCAGCAGCGGTGCGATCCATTCCTTCACGAATGCGTCGGGATACATTTTCAACCACCACGATGGAATCGTCGACCACAAGCCCCAGTGCCAAAATAAAACCGGAAACAGCCAGTTGATTGAGCGTGAATCCAATTGACGACATGGCGAGAACGCCAACGCCCAATGACAAAGGGATTGAGATCATCACCACCACGCTGGCGCGTGGTCCAAGGGGGAGCAGCGTTATGATGACAAGGCCTAGTGCGATCAGAAAATCACGTGTCAAAACGGAGATCACACGTTCAATGTCATCCGCCTGATCGAAAGCTGTAATGAGCTGCGTATCAACCGGCAGGACCTGTTTGAAATCTTCAACTTTCTCAATCAGGCGGTCTCGGGTTGTGACAGCATTTGCGCCATCTTTCTGTTCGACCGTTACATAGATTGCGCGCGCGCCATTGGCTCTGGTGATGTGAGTGCGAGGGGGATCGACCCATTTGACTTCGGCCACATCATCGACCCGCACAACCGCCCCATTGCTTGATCGCACAGCCACTTGGCGCACCTCATCAAGGTTTGAAAACGCACCGCCTGCCTCGATATTGAACCGCCGATCACTTGATGAAACTTCGCCTGCTGGCAATTCAGTACCGGCTGCACCAATCGCGTCTAAGATCGTGCTCGCCGGCAGTTGCAATTCCGCCAGTCTGCCGCTGTTCAGGCCGACTTGAATTTCGGGTCTTTCAAGTCCCCAAATCTCCGTTTCTCGAACGTCTGGATCATTGTTGAGAACATCGCGTAAATCTTCAGCGACTTTCTCCATCCGCCTGAACGAACTGGTTTCACTGACCAAGGCAAATTGCAGCAGCTTGCTTTCCGTTGTGCGAATGCGGCGATATTCTATTTCTGCTATGCCATCGGGCAAAGTATCGCGAATGGCGCTGACTTCGCGGACCACTTCATCGAAGTAATCATCGGCATTGCCAGACCAATCGAACTCGGTCGCAATCACGGTGACGCCATCGGTGCTGGTGGAGTTGATATCGTCAATATCGTCGAGCGCCTGCAGTGCTTCTTCAATGGGGCGCGCAATGGTTTGCTCCATGTCCGCAGCATCTGCGCCGGGTTGAGCAACCACAATCACAACAGAAGGGATAGGAAAGTGCGGATCCACACTGCGCGGCGTGTTCAAAAACGCATTGATGGACAGCGCTGCTAAAAGGATGGTCAGAAGAAGAGAGAGCGAGCTGCGACTGACTGCCAGTTCAACAAGCCGCATCAGTTGTCCAATCTGACGGCTTGATCAGGCCGCAGCCGGTCTATGTCAGAAATAATGACTCGGTCGCTTTTGGTTATACCTGATGAGAGAATTGTCGCATCGCCTTCAACGCGGTCAATCGTAACAACCTTCGCTTTGGCGACGCCTTCCTCTTCAACATAAACGAAGCCTTCTCCTGCCCGAGCATCGAAAATGGCGAGGGAAGGGACCGCGATTAGAGTGCTGTCAGCATCTTTTTTAGACAAGGAAATGGCGGCATCGCCTACCAGACCTGATCGCAGATTTGTCCGGGCAGGCAGCGATATCTCGACAGTGAACGTGCCCGTCGCATCGTCGCTGCGCGCTCCGATCTCTACCACCTCGCCGCTCATTGTCTCAGGTTCAATTGCAGCGATGGAGACTTGGGTGCTGGCACCGATTTGCAAACGGTCGAGATATTTGTCTGAAACGGGAACCCGCATCACAAAACCGCGCGCGCTTTCTGCAAGCGTTAAGATGGGCTCGCCAGGGTTTATGATTTGATTGGGCTCTACATGACGAACCAGCACTGTACCTGCGACTGGTGCCCGCATGTTTGCCCGGCCACTGTCAAACCGGGCGGATTGCAATTGAGCCTTTGCCGTGTCCAAGGCGGCCTGTGCGCCTTCTATCCGGGGCGCAGTGACCCAGCCTCGATCAAAGAGATACTTCTGCCGATTGTATTCTTCTTGCGCTCTGTTCACCTCGGCCTGCGCAGCAGCGGTGGCCGCGCCAACCTGACTGGGATCCAGTCGTGCCAACAATGCGCCCGCGCCCACTTGAGCGCCTTCATCGACATTTATCGCTTGTATTCGACCCGGAGCGGTGAAGCTAAGCACCGTTTCACTGCGTGCTCGCACCGTGCCTGTGACATTGAGAATGCCATCATTCTCAACCGTGGTCGGCGTGGCCGTGCGAACCAAAAGCGCGCTCTCACCCTGGCTGCCTTGTGAGTCCTCAGAAGGGCCAGCGCTGCATGCTGCCAATCCGGCTAAGGTAGCGGCGAGGATGAAACGGGGGATCAACATCGGCAACGCTCATACGAAAAAAGTTGACACTGTCAACACAAGTTCGCTCTAAAGGGTGCAATGTTGGGATGCGGAGGATAAAAATTGGGAGCTGATGCCAAAGACAAATATGTCGATGCGGCGCTTCAGATTGTTGCGGAAATGGGAGTGGAAGGGCTTTCCTTAAGAGAAGTCGCCCGCCGGCTTGGTGTGTCTCACCAGGCCCCCTACCGCCATTTTCCATCGCGCGAGCACATTGTTGCAGAATTGATCAGGCGCAGCTTTGTTGAATTTTCGCAATGCCTTCTAGCGGCTGAAACGCTGGATGATCCTTTTGCGCATTTGCGGTCTATGGGGCATGCCTATCTTGATTTTGCGCAAGGTCGCCCGCTTCAATATCATTTGATGTTTGGCACTTTGATGCCGCAAAGCGATGCCCATGTTGAAATGCGCATGCAAAGCACGGCGTCCTTTGACATTCTTCTGCAAGCTATTGCCGCAATCAGGTTGAACCAATCCGAAAGCGCAGCAGTGGCGGACCTCCACCAAGATGCCATGTTCGTTTGGTCGACACTGCATGGGTTTGTTGAACTTCAGCGAAAGATGGGTGACCGAAAAGAGCCGGTTGATTTATCCGGACATGGAATGCGTGATGCTTTGTTTGAAAAGGTCGAGCTTGGGCTTAGAAAACCAAAATCAGCTTCCTGATGTACTGAGATAAACCGTCGCGCACTGACTGTCGCGATGCTGCCCCCGTGACAATTGGACACACCAATTCTAAGGACATGATGGGGTCTGGAACGGGAGAAATCACTATGCGTCCAATCACTGCGCGCCGCTTTGTCGCTGCCTTGCTAACCAGTTCATTTCTGGCCAGCGCGAGCGTCGCCATCGCCGATGACCATACGGATGCAGAAGAAGAGAAGTGGGATGTCGAGGCGCCCAAAGACGCGACAATTACGCAGGTTCCCATTCAGACCGATGAAGGCACATGGATGGATGTTGATGTCTCTCCAAATGGTCAGACGATCGCCTTCACGATGTTGGGAGATATCTACACCGTCCCGATGACCGGCGGTGATGCAACACGCATTGCAGAGGGCATGTCTTGGGAAGTGCATCCGCGTTTCTCGCCTGATGGTTCGCGCATCGCTTTCACCTCTGATCGCGGCGGCGGCGACAATATTTGGATTATGAACGCTGATGGTTCCGACAAGCGCCAGCTGACCAAAGAGAGTTTTCGCCTGCTCAATCAGCCGACATGGTCACCCGATGGGCGATTTATTGCCGCCAAAAAGCATTTCACAACCCAGCGCTCACTCGGCACTGGTGAGATTTGGATGTACCACGTATCTGGTGGAGGCGGGGTCCAAGTCGTTGAACGCCGAGATCAGGCGCTCCAAAAAGAACTGGGTGAGCCGATCTTCGCGCCTGATGGCAAGTCGATTTACTACACGCGCAACACAACGGGCGGAAACACCTTTGTCTATGCGCAAGATTCCAATGCCGGAATCTTTGCGATCGAAAAACACGATCTGGAAAGCGGCGAAGTTACAACCGCTGTCGATGGATATGGCGGTGCGGTTCGGCCTGCACCTTCGCCTGATGGCAAAGAGATCGCCTTTGTCCGCCGCGACAAAGATACCTCGCAGCTCTGGACGAAGGACATAGCCAGTGGGCGCGAGCGCATGATCTACGATGCGCTTGATCTCGACGTGCAGGAAACTTGGGCCGTTACAGGTGTCTATCCCAATATGGATTGGACACCGGATAGCCGCTCTATCGTCTTTTGGGCAGGCGGTAAGCTGAACCGGGTTGATCGTGATGGTTCCAACCATTCAGTCATTCCGTTTAGCATTAATGACACGCGCGGGATTGCCGATGCGCCGCATCCCGTGGTCGAGGTCTCGCCTGATCGCTTTGCCACCAAGATGGCAAAATTTGGGACACTGTCGCCCAATGGCAGCCGGGTGGTGTTCGAAAGCTTAGGCAAGCTTTACACCAAATCGGCGCGCGGGCGCGATGCGGCACGGCCAATGACCGGTGACCGCAGCGACGCGGTAGAGC
Source organism: Pseudomonadota bacterium (assembly GCA_038532855.1). Taxonomy (GTDB): domain Bacteria; phylum Pseudomonadota; class Alphaproteobacteria; order Sphingomonadales; family Sphingomonadaceae; genus Erythrobacter. The sequence goes on along the minus strand of JBCAZT010000016.1, from coordinate 18,399 downwards.
TTTATCCAGCTTACAGCCGCGATGGTTCAAAGCTTGCCTTTGTCCGATGGACTGATGAGGGTCTGGGCGAAATTCTCGTTGCCAATGCCAATGGATCGAACGCGGAAGTGGTTTCGCGCAATCCGGGGCATTACGCCAATTTGGCATGGTCACCTGATGGCCGCTCAATTGCTTACGAAAAACGCCGGGGCGGCTATCTGACCGCACCAGAGCAATCGGAAAATCCCGGTATTTATCTTCAGTCCATATCCGGCGGAGAGCCAAGCTTTGTGACGCGTTCGGGCACAAGTCCGCAATTTGGAGCGGCAGGCGACCGGATTTTCATGGTTGGGCGCTCTGGCGACAAACTCGCTTTGATGTCAGCAGACCTTGATGGCGAACGGTCTCGAACGCACGCGACCGGAAGCCTTGTAAACGATTTCCGCATTGCGCCTGATGGTAAGACTATTGCCTTCCGCCAAAATTACGAAGTTTTCGCAATGCCGGTAATTCCCGGCGGCAAACCAGTGGATGTGAACGAGGCGAGCGGTCCGGTCCCGGTCACCATGGTTTCTAAAGGCGGCGCTGACTTTATGGGCTGGGCGCGCGGCGGTGAAACCTTGTTCTGGTCGCTTGGACCCGAGTTAAAGCAAGCTCAGGTAAGCGATTTCTTCCGCTCTGCTCCCAAGAGCGACGGCGATGATGCAGGCTATGAAACGCCTGGCAGCGCCATTTCTATGGCGGTGACGGTCAACAAAGCGGTGCCCAGTGGAACGGTCGCAATTATGGGCGCGAAAATCCTTACCATGGCCTCGGGTCTTGATATAGAGGATGCTGGCGTAATCGAAGATGGCGTTATCGTGATCGAAGGTGATCGGATTACGGCCATAGGCCCAGCAAACGCAGTCGATGTGCCGCGCGGTGCGACAATGGTTGATGCCACTGGAAAGGTGGTGATGCCCGGTTTTGTTGATGCGCACCATCACGGCCCCCACGGCACGGGCGAATTGATCCCTCAGCAAAATTGGAGCCTTGTTCAAGATTTGGCTCTGGGCACTACAACCACGCACAACCCTTCTAGCGATGCGAGCCTGATTTTTGCGTCCGCTGAGCGGCAGCAGGCTGGCAAATTGCTGGCTCCGCGCATTTTCTCTACCGGTGAGATCATATACGGAGCCAAAGCACCCAGCATTTACGCGCGTATTGATAGTTACGAAGAGGCGCTTGCCCATGTTCGCCGGATTAAGGCGCAGGGCGGCATATCGGTGAAGAACTATAACCAGCCCCGCCGAGAACAGCGCCAGATGGTTGCGCGCGCTGCGGCGGAGGAAAACATGCTCAATGTGGCTGAGGGCGGGTCGCTTTTCGGCATGGATATGAACCTTATTGCTGATGGCAATTCGACCATTGAACACAATGTGCCCGGGGATGTCTTTTACGAAGACGTTCTCCAATTTTTTGGCCAGTCGAATTCGAACTACACGCCTACTTTAAACGTGACCTATGGCGGGCTTGCCGGTGATCCTTACTGGCGGCAGGCAACCGACGTTTACGATCACCCCTTGATGATCCACACCCCGCCCAAAGTCCTGCTCGCCAGTTCTGGGCGGCGCACAAAGGCGCCAGAATGGGCTTTTGTTGATGACAATGCCGCGCGCGAGGCAAAGAAGATATCTGATCGCGGGGTTAAGGTTTCTATCGGAGCCCACGGCCAGCAGCCTGGTATTGGTGCCCACTGGGAGATATGGACCTTCGCGCGCGGTGGGTTCAGCCCGGTCGAGGCTCTGAAAACAGCAACGATTTACCCTGCACAATCGCTTGGGATGGAAAAGGATGTGGGCAGTCTTGAAGTTGGTAAATTGGCCGATCTATTGATCCTAACCTCTGATCCCACCGCCAACATCCGCGACACTGACAAGATCGAAAGCGTTATGATTGGCGGCCGCTTGTACAATACCGCAACTATGCAAGAGGTTGGCACGGGCTCTGGTGGGCGCCGCGCTTATTGGTGGGAAAATGGCCAAGGCGGCAGTGCTGGTGGCTCTGAACGCGCTACCCATGCTGGCGGCGGTCACAATCACGGTGACGGCGATGGAGGCAGCCACTCCTACTAGGTCAAGTTCGAGCGTCTCGGTGATGAATTCAGCGAGACGCCGACTTTATTCGGCTGCTTCGGCCAATTGGGCGCGCTGCGGTCCTCTGATAAGGCCGCCGGGTGCTTTTCCGGTCCATTTGCCATCTTCGAAGGTCACCACACCGCCTTTGATCGTGAAGGCGTAGCCATCGGCTTTTTGCAGTAGACGCTTGCCGCCAGCGGGTAGGTCGAAGGCGAGCCATGGACGGCCCAGCTTCAACCCTTCCAAATCAATCACATTGATATCTGCCAAATACCCTTCGGCTATCAATCCACGGTCCTCTAGCCCGTACAATACAGCGGTATCGCGGCATTGGCGTTTGATCGCGTTCTCAAGCGTGATCCGTTGTCCGCGTCTGCGGTTTTTGACCCAGTGTTCAAGCATGAAAGTCGGCGATGCCGCATCGCAAATCGTGCCGCAATGCGCGCCGCCATCAGATAGGGAATTGACCGTGTCATCGGAATGCTGAAGCGGATGGAGGAAGTCGAGATTGCCGTCAGCGTAATTCAGGATAGGCAGATAGATGAACCCCTTGCCATCATCGCGGCACATCATGTTGTATGCGTATTCTTGCGGCGGCACGCCTGCGGCCTGACCGCGCGCGTTCACACTGGCGCTGGCTTGAGGTTCGTAATCGAAATCCTCATCCATCTCATATTGCAATGCCCAGCCCATAGTGACGATCATCACCACTTCCATGATGTCTTGCGGAGCGTCTGAATAATCACTGCTTTCCGACAAAAGCTGCGCTTTGAACGCAGGGTCGAACAGCTTTGCCTTTTGCTCTTCCCAGGGCAGGTCCGCGATTGCCATCCAGCTTGGCCGGTAAACGAACGGGTGAACGCTGCCCTGCCACGCCATAATAACGCCGTTTCCGCGAAGAGCGATTTGCGCGACAATGTTGGCGCCATTGTCATTTTCTGCACGCATGCTCGCGATTTGTTCGGTGAGGTCGAGTTCTTTGGCCACCGATTGGAGCGCTGCGAATGTTACCGGCACGCCTGCCTCGCGGCTCAAGCGGCCCATCCATTCAAATTCGTTCCATTCGCGCTTGAGATCGCTCGCCATTTCGAAAACGGCATGGCCGCCTGCATCTTTGCCGCGGCCCATCGCTTTGCCAATCGCGACCAGTTCTTCTGCTGTTGCGGTAGTGCCAGGCACCAATTCACCATCCACCGATTTGTGCAGGACAGTGCGCGATGTCGAAAAACCAAGAGCGCCAGCTTTCACGCCTTCTTCAACGATATCTGACATTTTTTGAATGTCATCTTCAGTCGGAACAGCGCCCGGTTGTTCGCGGTCGCCTAAGACATATGCTCGCACAGCGCCGTGGGGGACATGCGTTCCAATATCGACAGCGCGCGGCATTTTTTCGAGCGCATCGAGATATTCTGGGAAGGTCTCCCACTCCCAAGTGATCCCTTCTGAAAGCGCCGTGCCCGGAATGTCTTCAACACCTTCCATCAGGCTGATCAGCCATTCGTGGCGATCGGGTTTCGCAGGCGCAAAGCCCACACCGCAATTGCCCATCACGACCGTGGTGACGCCATGCCAACTGGATGGGGCCATCTCCTGATCCCAGGTGGCTTGCCCATCATAGTGCGTATGAATGTCAACAAAGCCAGGCGCTACGATCTTGTCTGTCGCATCTATCTCTTTTGCCGCATCACCAGTGATGTCACCGACTTGAGCAATCAGTCCGTCTTTGACCGCGACATCGCCTTTGAACCGAGCCTCCCCTGTCCCATTAACAATGGTACCGCCCCGAATAATCAGGTCGAATGCTGGCATAGCTGTATCTCCTCTCTCCGCCCCGGAAGGTCTCATAGTGCAACGCGCTTGTCTAGGTCGGGCGCGTCTGATTGCGCTTAGGGTCCAGGGGGATTAGCTCTATCGACAAGCGGGCCTGCTGGACGTAGTCATCTTTTGGAAGAAAAGTTTGGCGGGGATCGCATGACTAAGGTTAGAGCGCGGCGATGACATCGCCAGCATCAAGCGGCTGGAAAGCGAAATTCGCGCTCTTCCTCCCGGGTATTTTCCTTCTTGGCTTTAATATCGGCACTGGCAGTGTGACCACTATGGCGACTGCGGGTGCCAATTACGGCATGACCTTGCTTTGGACAGTGCTCATTTCCTGCGCTGCGACTTATCTGATGATTGCCAATTACGGCCGGTACACACTTGTGACGGGGGAAACTGCACTTGAGGCTTTCCGCAAGCATATCCACCCGGGCGTAGGTGTGTTCTTCATTGCAGCATTGGGAGTTGGTGTTTGCGCAAGCTTGATGGGCGTGATGGGTATTGTCGCTGAAATCAGCTTTGAATGGTCCAAGACACTCATCGAAGGCGGCATCGCCCCAATTTACTGGGCCGCATTTTTTTGCGCGGTTGCGTACTTCATTTTCTGGAACGGACGAACGCAAGTGTTCGAGCGCATTTTGGCAGTTGTGGTGGCGATTATGGCCGGTTGCTTCGTGCTCAATTTCTTCATTCTTATGCCGCCTGTTACAGATATGGCTGCCGGTTTGGTGCCATCAGTCCCCGACGTGCCTGCAAGCGAAACCGGACCATTACTGCTGATTGCGTCAATGGTTGGGACGACAATCTTTTCAGGGCTTTTCATCATGCGGACGACTTTGGTCAAAGAAGCAGGGTGGACAATCGAACAAGACACTCAGCAACGCCGCGATGCGGCCTTTGCGGCCACTATGATGTTCGTAATCAGCGCCTCTATCATGGCAGCCGCTGCGGGCAGTCTTTACGCTGAAGGCATCGGGCTGGAACGCGCTTCTCAAATGATCGGATTGCTTGAACCGCTTGCAGGACCATTGGCGGTTTCAATATTTGCCATCGGGATCATTGCTGCGGGCGTTTCCTCGCAATTTCCCAACTTGCTTATGATCCCATGGTTGCTGAGCGATTTCCGTTCGACGCCGCGCGATATGACGACGTGGAAGTACCGGCTGTTTGTGGGCGGTATCTCGCTTCTGGGATTGGTGGTTCCGCTGTTTGATGCGCGGCCTGTATTCGTGCTGATTTTGTCGCAAGCGTTCAATGTCGTGCTGCTTCCCGTTACGATTGCGTGCATCATATATCTGGGCAACCGTGCAGACTTGATGGGGCAGTATCGCAATTCTTTGCTGACCAATATAGCGCTAGGCGGACTGTTTCTGTTTTCATTGGTAACTGGCTACATGGGCTTCCAGGGCCTTATGGGCATGCTCTAAGCTGGTAAGGGGACCTTTAGATTATGCGCGAATCTTGGCGATGGTTTGGGCCAAGCGACCCTGTCAGCCTTCACGATATTCGCCAGACAGGCGCGAGCGATATCGTCAGCGCGCTGCACGACATTCCGATTGGAGAGCCTTGGCCCAGGGAGAGGATCGCGGCCCATCGCGATCTGATTGAGGCCGGCAATGTTGCCGGCTCGACTCTTCATTGGACCGTCGTAGAAAGCATCCCCGTGCATGATGATATCAAGCTCGCTGCGCCTGGGCATGAAGCGTTTATCGATGCTTGGATTGAAAGCATGGCGAACCTTGCCGCTGAAGGCATCAAGACGATTTGCTATAACTTCATGCCGGTGATTGATTGGACACGGACGGATCTGAAACACAGGCTCCCAAATGGGGCATATGCATTGCGGTTTGATCAAGATCGTTTTGCCGCTTTTGATCTCTTCGTGCTGAAGCGTGAGGGCGCACATCACGATTACACCAACGAACAAGCCGCCCGCGCAAAAGACGCGTTTGAGAGCATGGCTGAGGCTGACATAGCTGAGCTAACGCAGACCATAATCGCTGGATTGCCCGGAAGGATGACGGACGCCTATTCGCTCGAAGATTTCCGAGCCGCGCTCGCGCGCTACGATGGGTTGGACCACGATAAGCTTCGTGCAAATCTGGTGGCGTTTTTGGAAGATGTACTGCCGGTTGCCGAGAAGTTGGATGTGCGCCTGGCAATCCATCCTGATGATCCGCCTTGGGATATGTTTGGTCTTCCCCGCGTGATCTGCACACCTGATGACCTCGACAAATTGTTCGCGGCTGCACCCAGCGATTGCAATGGTATTACCTTGTGTGTGGGCACATATGGCAGCCGGCCAGATAACGACTTGCCGCAAATGGCGCGCAGATATCGTGACCGCATTCATTTTGCGCATTTGCGAGGCGTTTCTCGCGACGCGCATGAGCAACGTTCTTTTGTCGAAGCGAGCCATCTTGAAAGCGATATCGATATGATCAGTGTGGTTCGAAATCTGCTCGAAAACGAAAAACACACCAATCGCGAAATTTTTATCCGTCCTGATCACGGGCACCTTATACTGGGGGATGTGAACACTGCCTCTAATCCGGGGTATTCGGCCATTGGCAGGATGAAAGGCCTTGCTGAAATTCGTGGTGTCATTCGGGCACTATCTGCGGCTGGTTAAGGCGCGAAATGGCCACTGACGATACCGATCCTGGATCTGTTTTGGACAGCACCCTGCTGCAAACTCTTGAATCGGAAAGAGCGCGGTTCATTCGGTTTTTGACAGCGCGTTTCAGGAACCCGGAACTCGCAGAAGATATGCTTCAAGAAGCGCGTCTTAAATTGATTGAAATGGAAGACGAACCAAGCGTGTCTGACCCAATTGCCTATCTCTATCGTTTGCTTGAAAATATGTTGCGCGATCATCTCCGATCAGAGCAAAGTCGCATCCGGCGCAACAAAGATTGGGGGGATGCAGGGGAGGGCATTGCCCCGCTGCGGGCTGATCCCACAACGCCAGAAAGAAACACGCTGGATCGCGATTATCTTGAGCATGTTTTGGCTGCTCTGGACACTTTGCCCGAACGCACAAAGATCATTTTTCTTGCATACCGCGTGGAAGGGGAAAGCCAGAAAGGCATTGCCGCAAAGGAAGGTATCAGTCTTAGCGCAGTCGAAAAGCACCTCCAGGCAGCCTATCGCCTAATTCGCGATGTTCGGCAAAAACTTGATGCGGGAGTTGGCACATGACTTCGTCTGATCAATCGGGGCACATGCAAACGAGCGAAACGGGGACTATGCACGATCAGGCTACTCAGTGGATGCTTAGGCAGCGCGCAGGTGATATGCCTGTCGCTGAGTGGGAGGAATTTACCCGCTGGCTCGAAGCGGACCCGCAGCATGCTGAAGTCTATGATGGCTTAGTCCTCGCAGATGCTGACCTTGATCCCATTCTCGATGACTTGAAATCACCGTCTGATCCCTCTGATCTAGGTTTTGAGACGCCAGAGCCCGCCAATGACAATCCAATTTCGCGCTTCCTCCCATGGGTGATGGCGAGCGCTGCTGCGATTGCTTTGGCTGTCTTTGTTTGGCCGACTGGTGATCCGACAATGCTCGATTACTCGACGCAGCCCGGTGAGATGCAAGTCGTTGCTCTTGATGACGATACTACGATGACGTTGAACGGTGATAGTGTCGTCAAAGTTGCGCAGGGTGCACCGACGGTCATTGTTGAGCAAGGTGAAGTGGCATTTGCTATCGATGCGGACGAACCCTCTTCGCTGCGGGTTCGGGTCGCGGACATGGTGCTTACGGATTACGGCACAGTCTTTAATGTCGTTTTGAACGATGAGTTTGCCAGCGTAGCTGTCGCGGAAGGGATCGTTGCGATCAATCCCGACAGCCAACCGATTGAGGTCAATGCCGGTGAGCGGGTCGAAAAGCCAATCGGTCGATCACAACTTATACGCACTCAAGTGGATGTCGATATTGTCGCAACATGGCGAGAAGGCCGATTGGAATTCGATAACACTCCTATAGCCAGCGTTTTGGACCAGGTGCGACGCAGCGCGGGGGCTAAGATTTCGGTCGCACCCAAATTCTCCGGGGTCCGCCTAACTGGTTCTGTTCGCGCCTCTGATAATGCCAAAGATATTGCGAGCGATCTTGCCTCTTTTGTCGATGGCAATGCTGTTCAAACCGAAACTGGCTGGATGATCGAATAGTCTGGTGCAACGCGGCTCGGCTTGCTTGTTCTGCCACGCCAACTCACCTAAGTCCCTGCACCATGATCAGGCGGCAGAGAGACTTTTGGGTCCGGCTTAGTACCGTATCCGCGCTGCTTGGCTGTGTGTTGTGCGCAGCCTTTGTTTTGTCTCCATCGTCTGTAAGCGCACAGAATCAGCACCAATTCGATATTCCCTCTGGCCGCTTATCAAGCTCTATCCGGGCCCTTGCACGCCAGGCTGATATCACTGTTATCAGCCAAGAAAGCGGCATTCGATCAGTGCGCGCGCGAGCGGTGCGCGGACAGATGCCTGCACGCGAAGCTTTACGACGCTTGCTTGCCGGAACCCCTTATCGGGCTGTGGCTGTGAGAGGAGGCTTTCGTATTGAACGCAGGCCCATTCGCCGCACAATAACCCGCAACCCAGCGCCCTCTACCATCCAGTCCCGATCTGTATCGTCTCCACCGCCAGAAACGGTCAGCTCAACTCCGATCATTGTTGAAGGCACGAAAAGGCCAAAGGGTTTGTTCGATTATCCTGGCGGCGCCAAAGTGATTGAGCTTGGTGGGATCGGCGCGCAAAACAGAGGCGAAAGTCTCGATCTGGTGCTCGCTGATTTGCCTTCTGTAAACAGCACAGCATTGGGTTCAGGACGGAACAAGATATTCCTGCGCGGCATTGCGGATAGCAGCTTTAATGGGCCAACCCAGTCAACGATCGGGATGTATCTGGGTGAGCAGCGGCTTGTCTTTAGCGCCCCAAACCCTGATTTGCGATTGTATGACGTTGAAAGCGTAGAATTGCTCGAAGGGCCACAAGGCATGCTATATGGTGCTGGATCGATTGCGGGATTGTTGCGGGTTAATCCGACCCGGCCTGGCACGTCAGCGGTTGAGGCAAGCGCCTGGGGCCATTTGGGAATAACCGAGGGTGGCGGGGTAAATTGGGGCACAGCTGGCGCTGGCAACCTACCGTTGAGCGATAAGGCTGCCATCCGATTTGTAGGATATAGCGGGGAAGACAGCGGCTTTATCGATGATCCATCTAGAGGTCTGACTGATATTAACCGCTCCAGCTATTTCGGAGGACGCGGCGCTCTTGCTTGGAATTTGGGCGCTGAGTGGGACATTGAGATGTCTGCTTTTGGCCAACACAGCGAGATGAAAGACGGACAGTATATCGACGAAGAATTCGATGGTCTTTTGCGCACCGATCCCGTGGCCCAACCTTTTCGCGGGCGGATTTACGGCGGTGCTCTTGTCGCGAGAGGGTATTTGGGGGGGCTAGAGTTGGTTTCCACCACCAGTTTGGTCGATCACAATTTGCGCTCCGTTTTCGATTCATCGGTTCTAACTCTTGATGGCAGCTCACGCCCCGGTCGGCAGTTCTTTCGAGAGAGCAGAGCAATTCGCCTGATTAGCCATGAAACACGTGTGTCAGGCGGGGATCCTGACAGGCTATCTTGGTTGCTCGGCGTAGGGGCTCTGCGCAATCGGGATAGAATGAAGCAATTGATCAACAATTTGAACGGCGATGATCCGCCGCCCTTTGCTAATCTCACTTACAGATTGGATGAAATGGCGGCGTTCGGCGAAGCTGATTATCGCTTCGCTCCAGACTGGACCGTGACTGGAGGCGCGCGGCTGCTTTACACCCGCGCCACTGGAGAGCGGTCCTTTGGGGCAGATACGGTTTTAGAACCGCGAAATGGACCTGCGCGGTTTCTTCCTGCCGTAGCCGTATCATGGCAACCCCATGCAGAAATGATGAGCTATGTGCGCTTTCAACAAGGGTTTCGAACAGGTGGAGTCACTATAGAACGCGATAGCAATCGCGAACCCATTACGGCTCTATTCGAACCTGACAAAGTGCGGTCTTACGAAGCGGGAATTCGTGCGCAACTTGGGGATCGCTACCCGCTGGAATTCGCGTTTTCCCTTTACCATTCTGATTGGAACGACATTCAGGCGGATGCGCTAGACCAGGAAGGATTTCCGATAACGCGCAATATTGGCGATGGCGAGGTGACCGGAATTGAAGGCAGCGTTCAATACCAATTACCAGACGGTTGGGAACTCAAAGCGGCTGCAACTTGGAACAGCTCTCAAGTGGATCGAACCTTGGTCGAGGATGACATTCGCACCACCGCCATTCCCAATGTGCCCAACATCACAGCATTTGCACGAACAGCGAAATTGTGGAGCCTTGGCGATGATCAGACTGCCGGTATCGCGCTTTCAGGACGATACATTGGGCGTTCTTTTGTCGATGTTAGCCAGGCTGTTACCGAAGAGCAGGGAAAATTTGCATCGCTCGATTTTGCGGCATGGTGGACGCATGAAGACGTTGAGCTACGATTAGAAGCTTCCAACCTCACCAACGCAATTGGCAATCGCTTTGCATTTGGGAACCCATTTACAGCGCGTCTAGAAGACCAAGCGACCCCTTTAAGACCCAGGACGATCCAATTACAATTGACTTTAAAGCATTGAAAATTTGTCTCTTCTAAAAATTCTTTCGATTTTTTTGCGGGTTTTGTAATAGGGCTCCGTCTCCTGTTCAGATGTCCAAGTCGCGGCATCCATGGACGGAGGATCACATGCAAGTTTCACGGCGCAATATGCTGGCTGGTACAGCCGCAGGAATTGCGATGGCAGGTTTGTCAGGTTGTCAGACGGCTTCATTCGGAAGCCGTTCGAGCTATCTCACCAATATTGTAGAACCCCAGCACAACAACACGGTCTATCGCTGGGTCGATATCATCATGCAGCAGGTGCGCGACCAGCGCGTTGCGCCGCCGCGTGCTGCGTATAACTTTGCAGCACCTATGGTTGCTGGATTTGTCGCGGCCAATGCGATTATTGGCCGATATGAGACCCCCTATGACTTTGGCCCGGCCCCCGCAGGCGCCGATCCCGAAGTTGCGTATGGTGTGGCCTTTGCAACCGCTGCGTCAGAATGCTTTCAGCAACCATTTCTGTGGGAGCGCAACGCTTTCAAGAAGCGTTTTCCCGATGGTGATGCAAAAGAGCTTGGTATCAAATGGGGTCGTCATGTTGGTATCGCAATCAACAAGATGCGCACGCGCGATGGCGCTGAACCCAACAAAGTGAATTACTATCTTGGTCGCTATCCGCGCCGGGATGATGTGCTGAAATGGACACCAACAGGTCCATCATACAGCGCCAATCCCGGACCCAGCGTTGGCGCGTATGAACGTGGGCTTTTCCCCGGTCATGGCGCAATCAAACCTTGGACGATGACCAGTTCTTCGCAATTCAGAGTTCCCCAATTCCCTGATGTGCGCAGCCCCGAATTTGCTGAGCAATTCGAGCTTGTGAAAAGCCTTGGCGGCAAAGACAGCAAAACGCGCACAGCCGATCAGGCGGAAATTGCGTTGTTTTGGGAAGATGGCCCATGGGGCATCACGCCACCGGGTCACTTCTTATATATCGGTCTGCAAGTGATGCAGGATCGCGGATACGATTTCCTTGATCATGCCCGTCATTTTGCGCTGATGGGCGCAACGCAGGCGGACGCTTCCATCAATGCTTGGGACAGCAAATATCACCACGATATTGTTCGACCCGAAACCGCGATCAAATTCCGCGGTGAACAATTCGGCAACAATGATCCGCGCGTGGCGGGACAGGCGAATTGGGAGAGCTATATCCCAACGCCGAATTTCCCTGCCTACACGTCGGGCCACTCAACCTTTGGTGCGGTGGGTGTTGAGATGATCAAGCTGTTGATCGGAACTGATGCGGTGACATTCAGTCACGAAAGCCCTGATCAGGTTCTTTGGCCAACTCTCACAGGCAAAGCGCGTCATTTCACAAGCCTCGATCAGGCAGCGCATGAGAACGGTTGGTCGCGGCTTTATGGCGGCGTCCACTGGCTCGAAGATCACGAGCAGGCCGACAGGGCTGGTCGCCTTATTGCGCGCCATGCCTTTGAAAATATGTTCAAGAGAAAGGCTTAGTTCATGAGCCAGATTAAGAAATACGCGCTGACCAGCGGGTCAGCGGTGGCAGCGCTTTGCCTTGCCTCCACAAATGCCACGGCACAGGATGTTAGCCTTAATTACGATCGTCTATCTTCGCTTGAAGAACCGATAGCGTTTGACCTCGGCGAAGTCACAGTTGAGATTACTGGCGTTGCTGACGCTCCGCTTATAGTCGAACTCGACAATCTCAATGACACTGACAGCGTGGATGGCGGTTTCGTCGGAAACTTCCAGATTTCAGCGCAAACGCAGCTCGGTAATCGTTGGACATTGGGTGCTGCCTATTTTGGACAGTATGCCACGGGCGGTATTGAAGCCTTTAGCGGCGGTGATGATTACACTGATAATGTCGCCGCATTCGTCGGCACCAGTTTTGGCACTGTGCTTGGCGGCAATGTAAACGGTCAGGTGCGCGAAGTGACCCGGCGCCAGCGCGGTGTTGGCAATGGCTTTCTTGCTTTTGACGATTTCTATGGTGGGCTTGATGAATGGGGCGGGGCTTATGTTGGCCGTTTTGGTCCAAGTGTCCTTTCCGCAGCAGTCGATGAAAATGGTGATTTTGAAGTTGGTGCCGTGTTCCAGCGCCCTATTGGAGAGAAAGACTACCGGTTCTCGGTTCGGGCAGCCAATGCGCGCTTTACCTCTCAGGATGGAACGACTGAGTTCGACACCAAAGGCATCTCTGGCGTTGCTGAGTTTGTCTATGGCAGCTCAATCTTTGATCTAGGAGCGGGTTATGAACGGCTTGATAGCTCCGTCGTTGATATAGATCGTTGGTATTTGTCAGCGGGTGCGCAGACCCAAACCGGGCCTTGGCAGTTTTCTGCGGAAGGGCATTATGGCCAAGCAGCTGGAGATGATGAGTTTTCGGTTGGGCTGGGTGCATCCTATGACATTGCACGCGGACTATCGGCCAATCTGGGTGTGAATTACCAGAACGCAGATGTGAACGCCGGCGGCGTCACCTTAATTGAAACCGATGAGGTGACAGCGATTGCCTCACTACGATTTAGCTTCTGACCGTTGGCACACGCCCCTTGCCTGACGGTCTAGCATGTTGGTTGACCAAATTCTCCCTAACCTCCTTTTGGTCAACCAACATGTTTTGGGGCAATCCTACCTTCTCGATTTTGAAGTAGTAGGGAAGCTAGGATCACTCAGCTTGAATGCCTGTTGATTTTGCTTTCGCTGATGACAGCTTGGCAAAGATCCATCCGCCTATTCCACCAGCGATCACTTGGGTGAGGAAACCCATAGCTGATCGTGCACCACTGATCGGGACGGTTTGAAACTGCATATACATTAGACCCAAAACCGTGCCGAGCGCGGCGGCTCCCGCTATAGGGAATGCAATAGCCGAAAGGCTGGGAAGGAGACGTTTGAGCAAAGTCGCTATTAGAAAACCCAGCAGAAGTGCGATCAAAATGACCACAAAATAGAGGCCCATATTCGACACATCAAAGGCCGTCATATTCAGACGGTCGGCTAGCGTGATCGGCACGTTATGCGCGTTCATGGTGAACTGTGAATTGGCGATCACTGCCAAGACATACGTTGCTGAGGCCGCTACAGCCAGTTTCAAAATCCAGACTGAGGCCGCTACAACCAGTGCCAAAATCCAGCGCAAAAATGTAAGCAGACGCGTTACCATTACGGTTGCAACCTAGATGCTTTGCGCATTCAATCAAGCCTCGCCCTGTCGTAAGCTGGCTGAGTGGACAAATCTTGCAAGTCATCGGATAAGCTGCGCCAACACAATTGGGAGCGGGGCGTAATGCGCAAATTTTCGATGGTTTTGGCATTAGCAACAGCAGGTTTGCTGCTAGCTTCGTGTTCCAATCAAGGTGCATCTGATGCAGGCGAGAAAACAAGCCAGCTAGCCGGAAAAGTGGACGCAGCGCCTGTCAATTACGTGATCGAGACTGTGGCAGAGGGGCTGGATCACCCCTGGTCTCTTGCCTTTCTACCTGATGGCAACATGCTGGTAACGCAGCGAACAGGCGCGCTCTTGCTGGTTGGTGCAGATGGCACCTCGAAAACTCTTCGCGACTTTAATCATGAAAGCGAATTCCCACCAGTTCACCATGGAGAAGGCATGCAGGCGGGACTGTTTGATGTCGTGCTGCATCCGCAGTTTGCAGACAATGGCCTGATCTATGTGTCCTTTGCTGGCAAAGTGAGCGAGGATGAGAACACGCTCCTTTTGATGCGGTTCAAATATGATAGCGCTGCACAAAGTTTGGGCAAAGGTGAACAAATCTTCTCAGCTTCGCCGAGCCGTATTCAAGGCAATCACTATGGCGCACGGATTGCGTTTTTGCCTGACGGCACTTTGCTGATGCCTGTTGGCGATGCGTTCCATTTTCGCGAACACGCTCAAACCCTAGATAACCACTTTGGCAAGATTGTGCGGCTGAATGATGATGGCTCTGTCCCGGCGGACAATCCGTTTGTTGGGCAAGCCGATGCTCTTCCTGAAATTTGGTCTTACGGGCACCGCAACCCGCAAGGTATTCTTGTTGCTGCCGATGGCCGCGTTCTGGAAAACGAGCATGGGCCAGCAGGCGGTGATGAGATCAATCACATAAAGCGCGGCGCCAATTACGGTTGGCCAACGGTGACTTATGCGCTCGATTATTCAGGTGGACGAGTTTCGCCTTTTGAGGCGTTGGATGGGACGGAGCAGTCCTTGGTCCATTTCACACCCTCCATCGCGCCATCTGGCTTTGCGCAATATTCAGGCGAGGCTTTCCCTGATTGGCAAGGAGATTTGTTTTTGTCCGCGCTGGCGCTTCGTCATGTGCGCCATGTCGATGTAAAAGCGGACGGGTCGCTTGGTGAACAGAGCGAGTTATTTGGCGAACTTGATGTGCGGTTTCGCGATGTTCGATCCGGGCCTGACGGACATCTCTATCTTCTCACTGAAGAAGAGGGCAGCGAAAGCCGCATTCTTCGCGTGAAACCCAAAGGCTGACGGAGAAGTCTAAGCGCCGGTTTTGCGTTTTGCTTTTTTACGTTTGGCAAGCTGCGGCAGCAGAAACAGATAAATCCCAGTGCCCCACATCACGATCAGTATGATACCAGCGGGCAAGAAGATAAACAGCTTCACTTCATCGGAAAAGAACGATCCATCGTGAATGCTCTCGATGATATCAGAGCGGCGATAGGCGACCTTTAAAACCTCTGCCGTGTTTGTGTCGACTTGTACTTCCCAACCCGATTTGGCGCGCAGTTTTGCGATGCCTTTATCGACCCTAAGGTCGATGCGGTCTATATCGGACCACTGATCAATGCCTGCTTCTGGATGCTGGCGAGCGGATGCTAGGATCGCTTCGAAACTGGCCGCTGGAATAGTGTCTTCCACCACGCCGCGTTCCGTCGAGGGCTGGATCCACTCGACTTCCTTTTTGAGCATCAAAAATCCGCCCGCGATAAACATCACGCCAGCGGGGAGGAAAATGGCGAGCGAGAGCCAATAATGGATCTGTCGCCACAGTTTCTTCCAGTTCATTGAACCTCCGGTAGCCTGCCACCCGGCGTGTAAGGTGCGCCCGCTGAAGCGAGCTCTGCTTCAAACGCAGGGATCGTTGACGATACCAAAGTTTCCAGCCGATCCCTGATCTGCCCATAATCGGCTTTGGCAAATGCCATTTGATCACGATGCGTCTGAGTTGGGCCATAGGTGGAACCAAACAGCCCTGTCATGATCGTGCCCAGACGGCTTCGAACCGTGGGTTGGGTGCGTTCGTAAACCGCGTTGCGCGCAGCATTGCCGTTTAGCAATTCAGACAAAGCATTCGCCTCGTCGCGTATCGACTGCCAACGGCGATCGAGTACAGCCGGATCACCCCCAGGTGCGCGCTCTGCCGCGATCTTGAGAAGGCCAATGGTCTTCTCCGCATCTCGCAAAGTGACGCCCAGCGCTGTGACCGAACGATCAAAAGCAGCCACCTCTGCCCAAAACGCCTCGGCATCGGGCTGTTGTGGCAAGGCGCCGTCACGCAAAGGTTCAACTGCGAAGGTCTGCGCTGGAGCGAGTTCGGTCGTGACGCCGCGCACGCGTTTAGACAAAGAGACCGTATACTGGCCGGGGCTTGCAAGGAAACCTGCTGGCTCCTCCCCGTCTGGGCCAACCGGGCGCGCTACACTCGTGTCAGGATAGCGCAGGTCCCAATTGACGCGGTGGAAGCCTTTTTTGGTCGGGCCTTTGATACGGCGCACCACATTGCCATCGGCATCGCGTACAGTCAGCCAAACCTCTGGCCCAGTTTCCTGAAGTTCGCGCGTCATTTGATCGAAGGGAGGGAAGGGTGTGTTCTTGCCCTCCTTTGCAAGCGGCTTTTCGCGCTCCTCACGAATGTCTTTCAAAGATTGGATGTCTTCGGCGAGGTAGTAGGTGAAGTTGGCGCCAAATGGCGGGTTGGGTGCGCGGTAATATCCGTGCCCTTGACTGCCGCCTTCCGAAAAGGCGAGCGGGTGCTGCTCAATGTACCACCATGCTTTGCGGCCGGAAAACAGCATTGCTTCTTGATCAAGGCTCGCCTCGGTCAGTTCGCGCAAGGGTGCAATGTCATCAACAACAAAGAAACCGCGACCAAAGCTTGCAGCGACAAGGTCATCCTCGCGCCGCTGGATAGTGACATCGCGGAAAGAGATTGTGGGCGCTTTGCCTGTCATCTTCACCCATTTCGCTCCGCCATCCAGTGAAAAGAACAACGCAAATTCGGTTGCGGCAAACAGCAGGCGAGGGTTTTTGTGATCCTGCACCACGCGCCAGACCAAGTGGCGATCAGGAATATTGCCCACAATGCTTCGCCACGAACGGCCGCGATCGGTGCTTTTGAGAAGGTAGGGTTTGTAGTCCCCATATTTGTGATTATCGAGCGCGACATAGACGGTGTTTTCATCAAACAGGTCAGCGCGGATATCGTTGACATAAGCGCGGCTTGGCACACCGGGCAGGGAACCCACTTCAACCCGGCGCCAGCTTTGCCCGCCATTTTCCGTAATCTGTATGATCCCATCATCGGTGCCCACATACAGAAGGTCCTCATTCAGAGGACTTTCCCCGATATTCGCGATCGTGTTGTACTGGCTCATCGCGTAAATGTCCCAGCCCGCATCCCAGCCTTGCTGGCGGCCTTGAATAGGAAGGCGCAACCGGTTTTCATTGCGAGTGAGATCAGGTGAGATAGCGCGCCAGCTATCGCCGCGATCATCACTGCGCCACAGTCGCTGCGATGCGTGATAAATGCGCGTTGGCTCATGCTGGCTCACCAAAATGGGCGCATCCCAATTGAAGCGCGCAATGTCATCGCCGGGCGAAGTTTGCGGTTGGATATGAACAACCTCGCCAGTGATCCGGTCGACACGGGCAAGGTTACCCTGCTGCCACTGTGCGTACATGATATTGGGATTGCCCGGCTCGGTCGCGGACTGGTGGCCATCTGCAAAAAGAGTGATGAACCAGTCATCATTGCGAATGCCGTGGCGGTTATCGGTGCGCGATGGGCCGCCTTGCGAATTGTTGTCCTGTGTCCCGCCATAGACAAAATAGAACGGCTCAGCATCGTCGACCGCGACTTTATAGAATTGCGTGATCGGCAGATTGTTGATGAAGCGCCATGTTTTGGTGTGGTCATAGCTTTCGTAAAGCCCGCCATCTGATCCGAACAGGATGTAGTCTGGGTCGTCAGGACGGAAAGCGATGGCGTGATCGTCAACGTGCTTTAGTTCATTGTTGAGGTTGGACCATGTTTTGCCGCCATCGTTTGAAATCTGCGATGTGTTCGAGACGAGGTAAATGAGGTCAAATTTGTGCGGGCTGGCATAAAGCTCCTGATAGTAATGCGGGCCAGTGCCCCCGCTAACATTGTCCGATGTCTTCTCCCAACTGGCGCCGCGATTGGTTGATTTGAACGTCGCGCCCTCGCGCCTGTCAAGCTCAATCGCGGCGTAGACCACGTCGGGGCGCATGGGTGAGATGGCGAGCCCGATCTTGCCCATATTCCCGGTGGGAAGGCCGGTCTTCAACTCATCCCAGGTCTCACCGCCATCTTCCGATTTCCAGATGCCGCTTTCGGGGCCTCCTCCGACATAAGCAGCGACCGTGCGATGGTGCTGCCACATTGCGGCGTAAAGACGATCAGGATTGCGCGGATCAATCAGCAGATCGGTGGCGCCGGTGAAGCGGCCAGAGCTTAAGACATTCTCCCATGTTTTGCCGCCATCGGTGGTTTTGTAAACGCCGCGCTCACCGCCAGCGCTCCAGATGGGACCTTGGGCTGCTACCCAAACT
>JBCAZT010000015.1:0-36327 GCA_038532855.1 Pseudomonadota bacterium | reverse complement strand
TGATCGATTGTCGACAATCGATCATGTGCGCCAAGCTGCAAAGCGTATTGAAGGTGCGGTGGTGAAAACGCCAATGATGCGCTCGATTACGCTGTCAGAGATTACGGGCGCAGATATTTGGCTGAAATTTGAAAACCTCCAGTTCACAGCTGCTTATAAAGAGCGCGGCGCGTTGAACGCACTCGCGCATTTGACAGATGAGCAGAAAGAACGCGGGGTGATTGCCGCGTCTGCTGGCAATCATTCGCAAGGTCTTTCTTATCATGGCACTCGGCTGGATGTGCCTGTAACAATCGTGATGCCGCGCACCACGCCCACAGTTAAAGTGATGCAGACCGAAAGTGTCGGCGGCAATGTGGTGCTCGAAGGGGAAACCTTTGATGATGCCTATGCATATGCCCGTGAGTTAGAAGCAGAGCGTGGTCTGACTTTTATTCACCCCTTCGATGATCCGCTTATTGCGGCCGGGCAAGGTACTGTTGCTCTGGAAATGCTGGAGGTCAAACCCGATCTTGATTGCATTGTGACGCCCATCGGCGGAGGCGGATTAATCTCCGGCATGGCTACAGTCGCGCGCGCGACCAATCCCAATATTGAGGTGGTGGGTGTGCAAGCGGGGCTGTTCCCGAGCATGTACTCGCAAATCAAAGGCGAAGACCGGCCATGCGGAGGCGACACTCTTGCAGAAGGGATCGCCGTTAAAAAGCCTGGCGCCTTCACAGCCAAAGTGATTGCCGAAAAGGTTGATGACATTTTGCTGGTCGGAGAACCCGCTTTAGAAAAAGCCGTTTCGTTGCTTCTCCAGATTGAGAAAACTGTCGTTGAAGGAGCAGGCGCTGCGGGGCTTGCGGCGGTTCTTTCCAATCCTGAACGGTTTAAAGGCAAGACTATCGGATTGGTGTTGTGCGGCGGCAATATCGATACCCGGTTGCTCGCCAATGTGTTGTTGCGCGATCTCGCACGGCAAGGCCGCTTGGCGCGCTTGCGTGTAACTTTGCAGGATCGCCCGGGCGCATTGTTCAAAGTGATGCGGCTTTTCGACGATCACAATGTGAACATCATCGAGATCTACCACCAGCGCATCTTCACCACTTTACCAGCAAAAGGTCTGATCACAGACATCGAATGTGAGGCGCGTGATGCGAGCCAAGTGGAGCAATTGGTGGCGGCTTTGCGTGCGAAGAATTACGCTGTGGAGCTGGTTGAGCTTAACTAAGTTTGATGATCCATAGGGGATTTCCCCGGTCCATTTTTGAGGATCAGCGCTCCAACTGTCCCGGTTTGCACCGCATCTGCAACCGCGACCGCCAGTCTTGTGCAAAGTAAGACATTATTCACCCTGTTTCATGGTTAAGGGTCTTTTACCCGGGCAAATGAAAAGGCATAACATCTGCTTAATAACGAACCCGCGATTCTCTCGCAAAACAGGAACTCGTTCAGCTCGTGACGGCCCCGATCCGCTTTCCCCGCTTCTTCGTAACAAGCCCGGCGCCTTGCCCGTATCTTCCGGGCAAGCAAGAGCGTAAGGTTTTTACAGAATTGAAAGGCGCGCACGCCGATCAATTGAACGAAGCGCTTGGCCGGATTGGTTTCCGCCGCAGCCAGACGGTCGCTTATCGTCCAAGCTGCCTGGATTGTCAGGCTTGTGTGTCAGTCCGCGTGGTTGCCAGCGAATTCAAAGCGTCGAGCACGCAAAAGCGTGATATCAAACGCAATTCTGATCTGATTGCGACGGAATGCAGACCTTGGGCGACCGAAGAACAATTTGAATTGCTCTCACGTTATCTTGCTGTGCGCCATCCCGATGGCGGTATGTCTGCGATGGATGAGATGGACTATGCTGACATGGTGGAACACACGCCTGTCACAAGCACCCTCGTTGAATATCGTGAGCCAGATGAGAACGGACAGCCAGGTAAACTCGTCGGAGCTTGTCTGACGGATCGTCAAGGCGATGGCTTGTCGATGATCTATTCCTTCTATGACCCTTCGCATGAAGGGCGCGCCGGACTTGGTAACTACATCATTCTTGACCATATCCGCCGCGCTGCGGCTGATCGCCTCCCTTATGTCTACCTAGGATATTGGGTCGATGGATCACCGCGCATGCAATATAAGGTGCGGTATCGTCCCCTTGAAAAGCTCACGCGCGATGGTTGGCAACGTATGGATGGTGATGAGCAATCTCGCTTGATTGCGGAGGCGACTGCCCCGCGCGATAGCAAGCGCGAAGCGACCACTGACGGATTGAGCAAAGATGGTCAGGGAACCGCTTTTAAAGCGAGCAAGACTGTCTAATTGTTCTGCCCAGCGGCGATTTAACTTTCGTACAATCTTTTTTCAGCAGCCCGCCTTCTGGTAAGGCCAGTTAGAACTCGTCCGCCTGCCTTGTTCCATCGAGAAAATTGTCGAGCTGCCCCTGCGTAGTCGCCAAGGTTATGCTTTTTCGTCAAAGTTGCTCGTGCAATTGCGCCGGTGTTGTAATGAAAGCTCACCATCGCATCGAATTGACTTTGAGTGGTGGGCGCTGTGCCAATAGCGCGCGCCACATCATTAGCGTAGCGGATTAGATCGCGTTCCAGGCGGGCATCGCATTGCTCTTGCGTCCATAGAACTCCCGGACCAATCCGCTGGCCATTAAGCCCTGTCCCGGTCGCGCCCCAACCAATTGTCCAAGGTTCGCCACCAGTACCGGGATCAGGATAGGCTTCAATCATGCCATCAGATCGTTTGCGCGCGCACCCTTCAAATTGCTTGATTAGGTCAATACCAGCCTCGCCGATCGCGTTTGGGGCGAACCTGCCTTGATCTTGCCTATTTGACACTGGCTGCTTTTCAGTTCCGGTCTTCAAAAATGCATCCTCTAAAGCACTATCTAAGCGATTGACTTCGCTCTGGCGAAAGCCGCGTCCAAGAATTGTCCGGACGGTGTCGAACACTTTCTTTTTAGGGTTCATTCGCCATTCTCCTTTTTGCGCATAATTGCTGCCTTAAACGAGGCCGCCTCTGTTAGAATTGCACCCAATTCGAGGGCGGCATCGCGCGTCATCGGTTTGACCAAGTCGTTTTCCTCGATGGGAGTGCGAATGCTTACGGACAAAAGTCCAATTGGGCGTCCATCTAGGGTTCGCAGTGGGCAGGCAACCGACGCTTTGAGATCGCCGGCATGCATAAAGGCCTTCAATTCAGGATCTTCTTGCTCTTCCACATTACGGGCAATGCAGCGTGGGACATCGCTTGCCAGCATGTAGTTAAGGGACCGGCGGATCGCGCTGAGCGGCAAGGGGCGAGTGCGCAGCCCGGTTTCCTCTGTCCGTATGTCCATACTTTCAAAAACATCGACGATCTCGATGATTTGTTCGGAATGATCAATGTCCAGGACCAGTGCCCGGATGACCGCTCGGCTAGAGGAGGAGCGAAGGCGCAGATCTAGCAATCGCCTGCGCACCATTTCATCCACTTCTATGGCATGGGCTTGCGCTCGGCGTTCGCGCTCTTCGCGCATGATGCCCTCGCGATACTCCCGATCTTTTCGCGCTTCATGTGCGCCAATCAGGGCGGGGCCTTGCCAAAACGCGAAGGCGATAATCGCAACGCCGCTCAAGATCGGAAGCGACAAAAGCGCTCTTTTCGGGTGCCGATCGATCATCCGAACGATGCGGTCCAGCAAGCCAAAATATGGCGCGGTGCTGGCCATCACTTAGCTCTCACAATCGGGGCATTGAAAGCAATTGAGCTGACGACCAACGTATGATTATTTTGGACCATAACACTGCCTCTTCAAATCAGGGCGCTTCAAAAGTGAGCAATGCATAAGAAGAAATAGCATTGGCCATTTTTTGATGAGCTTCATTGTGAGGCCAATGCACTAGGCAGAAAATTGATGAGTAGGAAAATGCTTCCTTAAAAGTCCACGAAACACTTTGTGCTCGCTGGTGTATAAAATCCAATAAGAACCGATTGTTAACTTCATCAATCTATCGGTCTGCGAATGCAAGTAAGCATACGCAAAGGGGCCGATTTGGAGTCGGATAGTCGGACTGTTGGGTCGGCAGTGCGCGAGATTTATCGCCCAATTTTGCGTGGCTATTTTGGAATCTACTCGATTTATTACGCCAGCATGTTGGTGCTTAATTACTTAAGTATGGAGTCTGGCGCCGATTTTCTGTTTCTTCAAACGCTTACCTTTGCAGCGACTTGCATTGCCGTTTTTTGCACGTGGCACATCCGCCAAGCGCTTCCGGCCCGCGAAACAGAAATAATGCTTTTTGCGATTAATGCGGTTGTTGTTGCAAACGTGTTTGTTGCGCTTTCGATTTCGTTTATCCCGGAAAAGCTCACGTACTTCATCATAATGTCGGTGCTTTTTGCACTGGCTAGCTCCAGCTTACGCCAATCAGTCGTCTCCATAGCTCTGGCTTTTTCAACGATGAGTGCGTTTGTAAGTCAGCTCGATGGTGCAACTTTCGCAGCCTATGGATTCATCTCCTTTGCTGCCGCGATTTCCTCGCTTTCGATCGCATTCTATTTGAGGAAAGCCATTTCGCGCATCGCAGAAGCGAACATCAAAGCGAGCGACAAGCTTTCCAACGCACAGGATATGAGCCGCAAACTGCGCAAAGAGTCGCTCTCAGACAGCCTGACGAACTTACCCAACAGGCGCGCATTCTTCGCAAATCTCAATCAAGCGATGAGGGCTCTTGGTGAACGGAACAAAAGCGAACAAGCTGCACCCTCTGGCAGTTGGCTGATCCTTATCGATCTGGATGGATTCAAGGCAGTCAACGACATTCATGGTCACCTTATTGGTGATCAATTGCTTATTGCCGTGGCTGACCGGCTGCGAGCCTTTGCGAGAGAAGACACACATGTCAGCCGGATGGGCGGTGATGAGTTCAATATGGTCATTGCCGGTAATGTTTCAGAAAAAGACCTGGTTGCGCGTTGCAAGCAACTTCTGACCGATATTGCGAAGCCGTATCTGGTTGATGATCGTCAGGTGTTGATATCATGCTCTGTTGGGTGCATCGAACTGGATCACAATGCAGCATCGGAAACGCAAATCAGCAATGCCGACTACGCTTTGATGGCAGCGAAGAAACAAGGCAAAAACAGGCTTGTAATCTTTAGCGAAGCCTATGCCGAACAGGCAGGAGCTCGATTCAAAATTGAGAATGCCTTGAGAAGGGCAAATCTGGAGAAAGAAATCTCGGTGGTGTTCCAACCGCAGTTTAAGTTGGGCTCGAGTGAAATCGTAGGCGCAGAAGTGCTGGCACGCTGGGTCAATCCAGAAGTTGGGCCGATCGCTCCGCAGCGTTTTATTCAGATTGCCGAGGAAAGTGGCCTTGTAGCCAATATCACTTTGGTTGTGGTAGAAAAGGCCATGCGTGAATTGTCTTCGTGGACCAAACCAATTCCGATTTCCATCAACCTTTCAGGTCATGATTTGCTTTCTGACCCAGTGATTGATGCAGTCATTGATATCGTGTCGCGCTATAAAATTGCTCCCTCGCTAATCGAGTTTGAGGTGACGGAGACTGCGATGATGGCCGATATTCAAAAGGCCGCTACCAATCTTGAGCGTTTGTCAGGCCTCGGTTTTTCAATCGCGCTTGACGACTTTGGAACAGGATACTCGAACTTCAACTACTTGCGTTCTCTTCCTATCAATCGGCTTAAAGTGGATAAGTCTTTTGTGGAGGATCCGGGCGATCCCATGGCTGAGAAAGTTCTCACTTCTTTAGTAGGAATGGCCCGCGTTCTTGGTGTGAATTGTCTGCTTGAAGGCGTCGAGAATGAGATCGCTCTGGTGATGGCAAAGCGCGCCGGTGCAGAGCTTGTGCAGGGCTATCTTTTCGGCAAGCCGATGGAATCAAGCGAACTGATGGCGCTGATTTCCGAAAATTCGGCCGCCGTAGAAGTCGTATAATAAAGGCGGCCAACCTCTCGGTTAGCCGCCTTCTTATTCGCTATAATCGCGTTTTAGCAGACTGTTCTTACGAGCTGTAATACATGTCAAACTCGACAGGGCATGGTGTTGTTTCCATGCGCATCACTTCTTCCCACTTCAGCTCGGCATAAGCTTCGATCTGATCTTTTGAGAACACATCGCCTTTGAGAAGGAACTCATGATCTGCATCAAGAGCTTCGAGTGCTTCACGCAAGGAGCCGCAAACAGTTGGGACCTGAGAAAGCTCTGCTGGTGGCAGATCATACAGGTTCTTGTCCATTGCATCGCCAGGGTGGATCTTGTTCTCAATCCCATCAAGGCCAGCCATCAGCAATGCTGAGAAAGCAAGATATGGATTTGCGAGCGCATCTGGGAAGCGGAATTCAACACGCTTGGCTTTCTCACCTGCACCGTAAGGAATACGGCAAGACGCTGAGCGGTTACGAGCAGAATATGCGAGCAGAACAGGTGCCTCAAAACCTGGGACCAGACGCTTATAGCTGTTGGTAGTTGGGTTGGTAAAAGCGTTCAGCGCTTTCGCGTGTTTGATCACACCACCGATGTAATAGAGACAGTTTTCCGAAAGACCTGCATATTCATCGCCAGCGAAGGTTGGCGCGCCATCTTTCCAGATCGACATGTGGGTGTGCATGCCTGACCCGTTATCTTCTTTGATTGGCTTGGGCATGAACGTCGCAGTTTTACCGTAAGCGTGCGCGACTTGCTGCACGACATACTTGTAAACCTGAACCTGGTCAGCGGTTTTTGTCAGTGTTGAGAATGTGATGCCAAGCTCATGCTGGGCTGCAGCCACCTCGTGGTGGTGCTTATCCATGTCGAGACCGACTTCCATCATAGTGGAGACCATCTCACCGCGAATGTCCATTGCGCTGTCTACAGGTGCTACAGGGAAATAGCCGCCGGTTGCGCGTGGGCGGTGGCCCATATTGCCCATTTCGTATTCTTTGGATGTGTTGGTTGGCAATTCGACATCGTCGATTGCAAAACCGCTGCCTGCATAGCCATCTTCGAAACGAACATCGTCGAACATGAAGAATTCGGGTTCTGGACCAACGTAGACTGTGTCGCCAATGCCTGTGCTCTTCAGATAGGCTTCGGCGCGTGTCGCAGTTGAGCGTGGGTCGCGGTTGTAAAGCTGGCCATCGTTAGGCTCAATGATGTTGCAAAAAATGCTGATCATTGGCGTTGCGCTGAATGGATCGGCATAAACAGCATCCAGGTCAGGCTTGAGGATCATGTCGGATTCGTTGATGTCTTTCCAGCCTGCAATCGAAGATCCGTCAAACATCAGGCCGTCTTCAAGCGCATCTTCGTCCATGACCGAAGCAGCCATCGAAAGGTGCTGCCACTTGCCTTTGGGATCGGTGAAACGCAGATCAACCCATTCGATCTCTTCGTCTTTGATCCGTTTTACAATATCTTTAGCGCTAGCCATTCTTGTATTCTCCAGCTGTTGGTTTGAGAGGTTGCTCGCCATCTAAAAGCGAGCGGGAAAGTCAAAATTCAAATTGCATCTTCATCGGTTTCACCCGTCCGGATGCGAAGGGCTTTATCAATCGTGCTGACGAAGATCTTACCATCGCCAATTCGCCCGGTTTGTGCAGCGTTTGCGACAGCTTCAATCACGCGATCGGCTTGATCATCGGATATGACAACTTCGAGTTTCACTTTAGGCAAAAAATCGACCACGTATTCAGCACCGCGGTAAAGCTCTGTGTGGCCCTTTTGCCGTCCAAAGCCTCGCGCTTCGGTTACGGTGATCCCGGACACTCCGATTTCGTGCAGCGCTTCTTTCACCTCGTCGAGTTTGAAAGGCTTAATGATCGCTTCGATCTTCTTCACTTGGGTCCCCGCCTGTTGACCCGCTTTTCTGATTTGCGGGCATGCTGACGCCATGTCAGCCAGTTTGTCGCATTCCTCTAACCAAGAATCATGCCAAACCAGCGAGGTCGCTAATCTACAGAATTCAGTTGTTAGACCGTGTGTTTTGCCAGGGCTTACGCGCAAGGAATCACTTGGTGTGCCTAGCGAAGTAGCAACATTATGACTGCATCCGCAATACTGCTCATTGCACGGGCGACAATTGCTTAAATTTTAGGCAGAAGCAGGGTGTTCAAAGACGCAAACCGGTGGTCTCAGGCAGGTTGCACATGATATTGAGGTTCTGAATTGCCGCTCCGCTCGCGCCTTTGCCGAGATTATCGAGGCGGGCGATGAGGCGGGCGTGTTGCAGATCCTCTGATACCGCAACAAAAAGTTCCAGTCGGTCGTTGGGCTCTTCGTTTTGAGATAAAAGCAACTCGGCTGGCAGGGTGTCGTTTACTGAAACGAGCGCGCTCTTCGAGTAAAAATACTGAAGCTCTTCAAAAAACTCATATGACTTTCCGGCTTCTGCAAGCGGCCCCAAATTTATCGGAACATCGACCAACATCCCGCGGTGGGCGGGGACAACGCTCGGCGAAAAGGTCGGAGAGTACGCTAACTTAGCGTATTCCTGCATTTCCGGGAGGTGCTTGTGCTGCAAGGATAACCCGTAGGTTCGAAAGGCGATCTCAGGACATTTTTCGAAACGCTCAATCAGCGCGTTTCCTCCTCCTGAAAATCCGCTAACTGCGTTGACTGTGAATGGCCAACTCGGATGCAACAAGTTCACCCGAACTAGTGGTGCAACCAGAGCCAAGAAACCCGTCGGATAGCACCCCGGATTGGAAACATATTGCGCCTCCGCCACCTTGTCATGCCCGACCAATTCAGGAAAGCCATAGGTCCAGCCATCAGCCACGCGGTGTGCGCTAGACGCATCAATGATCCGCGTATTTGACCCTTCCGCCAATTTCACCGCTTCGCGCGCGGCATCGTCGGGAAGGCACAGGATTGCCACATCTGCTTCAAACAAAGCCTCTTTGCGTGCGCTCACATCCTTGCGCTGCGCATCATCGAGCACCAGCAGGTCAAACTCACTGCGGTCTATCAAGCGATCGTGGATTTCCAGTCCGGTGGTTCCGGCTGCGCCATCTATGAAAACGGATATTGCCATGGCCGCGCGCCTTAGCGGCAGCGCGGTATGCTGACCAGTCTATCCTTGAGGTTTACGTTGGCTGGCCTAAGGCAGAAATGCGGACATAACCGCTGGGCCCCGATGGGCCTTTGGTTGCCCAGGCCCAATTCCCGGCAACGTCCAAAACTTCTATTGCCTCGCCAGCACTCAGTTCAAGGACAGTATCGCTGTCGTCGCTCGGTGCTAGCGTGAGATGCTGTGCGCTGCCAACCACGATCTGCACATGAGGGATCACATAGTGCGCCGCCAAGTGCTTTCCGGCCAGAGCGATATGAGCAAGGTCACCGCGAAGGGGCAATGTTCCGGGCTCCGGTTTTGCCACCGGACCTTTTAGCCCAAGCACGCCATCTGGCGCGGCATATTTCTTGGATTGGCTGCTTGCGCCGCTCATGCTTGCTACTTTCTTCGGCCCCTCAAGCAGGATCGCTTAGCGGCAAGGTTCAAGACGAGCAAGAAAGCGCGAGGATCTGTCCTCATCAGGGATAGTTTAGCCGTATCGGTTTTTGAGCATATGCCAGCTTGCACGCAGACCATAGGCCGTGCCGCCTTTGGCGCGTCCCGGCTTGGGGTAAGGGCGCCATGCAAAGGTATCAAAGTGCACCCAATCGGTGCCTTCGGACACAAACTTATCGAGGAACAGTCCGGCAACGCTGGCCCCAGCATAGGGGTTCGATTGTGCGTTGACCATGTCTGCAATGTCAGATTTCAGGTACTCGCGGTAAGCCTCTGGGAGCGGTAGGCGCCAAGGCTCGTCCACGTTCGCCTTGCCAGCTTCGATCAAAGCCGCCGCGGTTTCATCACGCCGCGCCATCATGGCCGCGTAATCGGGGCCAAGCGCAATTCGCGCAGCGCCGGTGAGTGTTGCGAAATCGATTATGAGATCGGGCTCTTCTTCGCTTGCCCGCGTCAGTGCATCGCCGAGGATCAACCGACCTTCAGCATCAGTGTTGTGTATCTCCACTGACAAACCCTTCCGGCTGGAAAGCACGTCACCGGGCCGGAAAGCAGGACCGGAAATAGCGTTCTCAACAGCAGGGATTAACAGGTGAAGGCGCACTTTAAGACCCGCCTGCATAATGAGCCGGGCGAGCGCAATTGCGTGTGCCGCGCCGCCCATATCCTTTTTCATAAGGCGCATGCCAGCAGCTGGTTTGATATCGAGACCGCCGGAATCGAAACACACACCTTTGCCAACAAGAGCAAGCACCGGATCTTTCTCAGACCCCCAAATAAGGTGCATTATTCGCGGCGCATGATGACGGGCAGCAGCGCGGCCAACAGCGTGAACCATCGGATAACCTTGCTCCAACCCATCGCCCTTGGTCACGCTCAATTCCGCGCCATAAGCCTTTGCCAGCTTCTCGCATTCTGCCTCAAGCGCAGCAGGGCCCATATCTTCAGCGGGAGTGTTGACCAGATCACGCACCAGCATTTCAGCATCCGCTTCGGCGCGGTACGCATCAATTTGGCCGACTTGCGTGGTGAGCAAGATGCGCGGGCCGGTTGGGTTTTCTTCCTCGCGATAGCGCGTGAAGCGATAATGCGCTGTGAACCAGCCGAACATCGCAGCCCCCGGTTCGCCTTCTGCTAAACGATACGTGCCTTCGGGCAAACGGCTGGCCAATGCGGCCAAGCAATACGATTTCAGCGCCTCGGTATTCGCAACGCCGCCCACGGCGAAAAATTCATCGCCATCACCGATAATTGCGACTTGACCAGCGCGTCCTTCGAATTTTTGTGCGGAAAGCTGTGCTCGCTGTCCTGTAGAAAGCGATTTGGTGAATTCCTCGCACGTGTCTTTGCTCACCAAATGGATCGTGTTTGCGGCTTGCCCCCGGTCGGGCTGGATAAGATCGGCAGTATCAGTCATGGTAGGCTAATTAGTGCTCGATTAGCGCTTGTCACGTGACAAATCAGAGGAGTTGGGTGATTCATGAAACATGGCGTTTGGGTTTGGGCCGTTTTTGCACTGAGCGCTTGCGCGGCATCACCTGATTTGGGGACTGGCTCCGTTCTTGCGGCTCAAGACAAATCTGAAGACGTGTCCGCGATTGAAGAGTTCAAAGAGACAGACAAAGATGGATCGGCGGAGCGTGACTTTGGGTATTCATGGCCGGGCCAAATTGCTGGGCTGCCCGCTTTGGTAAGCCGGATGGAGCAGGACCGGGATGAGGCCCGCATGGCTCAAGAAAAGGAATGGAAAGAGGCTATCGCAGAATTTGGCGCTGAAGGGTGCTTTTCCTGCACCAGCCGATCATTCGAGAGGAATTGGCGAGTGATAGCGGATACAAAGCGATATGTGTCGCTTGCATCGAACACGTATATTTACGGCGGCGGGGCGCATGGCAATTCTTACTCAGGCTCTTTGGTGTGGGACAAGAAAACCGATGAGCATGTGAAACTGACCGATTTGTTCACATCATCGCAGGATCTCCAGAACGCGATGTGGCCGCGGTTTTGCAAAGTTTTGAATGAACAGCGCGCTGAAAAGCGAGGCGCGCCCATCTCCCCTGACAGCACGGACAGTTTTGAGACCTGCCCTGATATTGACAGTATTACGGTCCAACTGGCTTCGTCGGATGGGCAGTCGATCGACCAGATTAATCTTATCGCTGATCCGTATGTCGCAGGGCCTTATGTCGAGGGGCCTTATGAAGTCACCCTGGGCGTTGATCGCCAAGTGTTCGGCGTCTTAAAGCCAGAGGCGCTCATCCATTTCCAATTTGGCAGGTAACTTCTCGCAATTTGGCCCCTCGTAATTTAGCGATGCACACGCTATTTGTCGGGCATGCAAGAATACCAACTCGTAGACAGCCAAGACACCGTTTACCGCGACGGCACTATCAAACTCCACACGCAAGAAGGGTTTGAAGGCATGCGCCGCGTGGGGCAATTGTCCGCCCGCATCCTTGATGAAGTGGCTGATTGGGTAAGACCGGGCGTTACAACCGAAAGCATCGATACCAAAGTGCGCGAGATGATGATGGATGCGGGCGCAGTGCCTGCAACGCTTGGCTATCGCGGCTACACGCATTCAAGCTGTATCTCGATCAACCACGTTATCTGCCATGGTATTCCGTCTGAGAAGGTCCTGAAAGAAGGCGACATCCTGAATGTTGATGTCACTTCGCTGCTGGATGGATGGCATGGGGATACGTCGCGCATGTACTTTGCAGGCGAACCGTCCATCAAGGCCAAACGGCTGGTTGATGTGACCTATGAATGCATGATGCTGGGTATTGAAGCGGCAAAACCCGGCGCTCGGCTGGGTGATATTGGGGCGGCGATTGAAGCGCACGCAAAGCAATTCCGTTATGGCGTGGTGCGTGAATTTTGCGGGCATGGCCTTGGCCGCTTGTTTCATGATGCGCCTGAAGTGGTTCATGCGTCGAAAGCGGGCACGGGACCAGAGCTTAAGCCTGGCATGTTTTTCACGATTGAGCCGATGATCAATCTTGGAAAGCCTTGGGCTAAGGTCCTCAATGACGGCTGGACGGCGGTGACGCGCGACAAATCTCTATCGGCGCAGTTTGAGCACTCGATTGCGATCACCGAAGATGGGAACGAGATATTCACAAAGAGCCCAACGGGGCGCGATAAACCGCCCTACGCCTGATTATGCTGTCGGATTAGGCACGGCGTTTTGCTCAAAGCTAGGGGGACAAAGGTTACACCGTGTCACCCTCGGAAATTGATCAAAAATCGTTTTATATCAGAGTTATGAATAAGTCTTTCTTTGGCGGACGGACAGGGGGCGGGCGCCTAAATTGGCATTTGGATCGAAATTGGTCTGGGCCAAAGCTGAGAAAGCATCGGTAAGTATGGGGTCTGACGATTAGAAAGAGCAGTCTCCATTCTCAACGAGAGCGTACAAGTAGGAAAACGGCTTCCTATCGCTAGACAAACCACACCGCCAAAACTGCTACCATCACGGCGATTACCGCCACTGAAAAGCCCAGCATCCACATCACTTCGCGGGTGATGTGTCCTTTAATCAGCCAATCATATCCGCAGGCAATGCCCACAGTGATCGGCACTTGAACGCCAATCGCCACCGGATCGGGGATATCCAGAACTTGCACGATCCGCGCATAAGCGGGGGTCATCAACGCCAGTGTCGCAATCAACATGGCTTGGCGATGTTCATGCACGCGTTTTGATCGGGCATAATTCACTGCGGCGAAATACAGCGGCAGGAATGTGACAAAAGCCGCAATGTTCACCACGGTTACTTCGGGGCGGCCCAATTCGCGGCCGATATTTACCGCTATAATAGAGCCAGATGCTACCATAGCGCCTACTAGGCCGAGGGAAACCGCCCCCAGTGTCCGGTGCCATTTTGGGCGTTTGGTCACAATCAGGATTGGCTGGATAGTCAGCAGCGAAAGCCAGCCAAGCATGAAAGCGGCGTGCAAAATAACAATGGGAATATAGCGCGCTTGCACTTCGGGGTGAAAATAGGCTTTCAACCCAAATGCGATGATTGTGAACGCAAGAAGGGCTGCCGCAATTTTGCTCATCAACAAATTGGCTCTGCGGTGGTTTTCGGGCGCTCTCATGCTTTTTTAGGACCTAATTGTCTCGCGCAGCGCGAATGGCTGCGCCTGCTGCAAAAGGGGCTATCGCAACCAATCCCAGACTTATCGCTCCAACAAAAGCAAGGCTGAATGGATCCTGCCGGGCAAGAGCCCCTGCGCCGAAAATCAGGATGGGCAAAGCGAGGGGCACAAGAAGCAGCCCAGATAGGGCGGCACCTGATCTCAGACTTGCGGTGATCGCGGCGATGATAAGCCCAATCGCCGCCAATCCCGGCGTACCAGCTAAAAGGCCCAGAAGGACCAGATGCAGTGTTGGCCCATCAAGGCTCAAAAGCGCAGAGGCTGGAAAAGATGCAAGGATAAGCGGCGGACCAAAGCTTATCCAGTGCGCCAATATCCGAACGGCCATCATCACTTCTTCGGTAGCCCCGCGAAGACGCAATTGATCAAACACGCCGCGTTCCAAGTCTTTCCGAACAAGACCTTCCACCGGAAGAATAGCCGCCAAAAGAGCTGCAATCCAAACCACGCCTCCGCCCGTTTTTGCCAGAACATTTGCGTCCGGTCCCACGGCGAACGGATACAGCATTGCTACGGCAAGAAAGAAGACAAGCGGCAAAGCGGCTCCGCTTCCCGCGAAGGGGAAGAAAAGGCCCAAATCACGCCGAAGGATAGCCGCGATCATGGCGCGTAATCCTCAATCGCGAGAGTTTTTAATCCATCAATAGCCAGTTTTTGGTGCGAGGCGATAAGGGCAATGCCACCGCGTTTGATGTGCCGCTCGATCAAAGTGTTGACCCCGGAAACAGCGTCTTTGTCCAACCCGCTTAGGGGCTCGTCAAGCAGCCAAATTTGCGCACCGCTATTGATCAAAGCGGCGAGCGCACCGCGTTTTTTTTGGCCGGTTGAAAGGTATTGGACGGGCACGTCTAGCAAGGATTGAAGACCTAAACTTGCAATGGCTTGTGATGGATCAACGCATTGATCAACCCGCGCCCAAAATGCCAAGGCTTTCTCCAAGGGTAGATCAGGATCAAGAGCTGGCCGATCATCGACCAGCCCGATGGATCCTCCAACGTCGATCTCTCCCGTGAATGGCGTCAGCAATCCTGCCATGGCCTTTATCAACGTGGTTTTGCCGACACCATTTGCGCCTGTAACATGCAACGCATCGCCAGCGGCAAGCTCGACAGACAGTCCGCGAAACAGGATGCGGTCTCCGCGCCGGCAGGCAAGATCTTGTGCGATCAGATAAGGTCGGGTTCCCGCTTGCATCATTTTGCGCGTTAGGCAAAAGCGCATCGCTAAACAACTGCGGCAATTATCGCAGCAAAGATTGGAGTTTGTTCCATGGTATCGGTTTCCCAGCTCAACGATGAAGAACGCGCACGGCTTTTGTCAGAGCATCCTGAATGGTCAGAGGCGCGCGATGGCAAAGCGATTACGCGCACTTTCCAGTTCGATGATTTTTCGCAAGCTTGGGGGTTTATGAGCCGGGTCGCTTTGATTGCTGAAAGTCAGGATCACCACCCCGAATGGTTCAACGTCTACGCCAAAGTTGAAGTGACGTTGACAACGCATGACGCAGGCGGGCTATCGCAGCGCGATATCAATATGGTCAAAGCAATCGAAGGTCTGCTGGGTTAGATTTCGGCTTACCGACCCAATAGGCTTGCGCTTTGGCGCTGCTGTTTGCGAACGCGGCCTGGCATCCATTTTTTGGCAAAGTTGATTTGCTTGGCTGTCTTACCGACCAGATAATGCAGATCGTCGCCATGCACTGCGTCCCAAACCGTCGCGGCGACTTCTTCTACAGGCGTGATTTCCAGTCCAGCGGCTTGAACCCGGCTGCGAACAGATTCGTTCGATTTGCGGTGGCCGGTCCCTTCGAGAAGCGGTGTTTCAATAAAGCTTGGGCATATGGAGCAGGATTTTATGCCGTCAGGTGCCCATTCTGCATCAAGGCTTTCTGCAATACCGCGAACTGCAAATTTGCTAGCGCTGTAAACGCTCATCCCTGATCCGCCCGTAATGCCAGCCGCGCTTGCGATATTGACGAGACATGAGCCTGGTGCAGTTTTAAGCAAGTGCTGATACGCAGCCTGCGCGCCGTACAAAACGCCCCGGATGTTGATATCAACACATCGATCAATCTCATCAACGCCAAGCTCATGGATCGGTCCGCCTGTGCCAATACCGGCATTGTTTACAACCACATCGATCCGGCTGCCTGCCGCTGTGCTGAAAGCTTGCAGTGCGTTCTCCCATTCATCGCGATCGCGCACATCAAGGTCATGCATGTATTTATAGCCGCCCTCGATAAGGCCAAGGGTGTCCTCCATGCCGACCTTGTTCACATCACCAATGCCAACAAACCAGCCGCGTTCACCAAAATGGCGCGCAATAGCGCGGCCAATGCCGGAGGCTCCGCCCGAAATGAAAATGGCGCGTGGCTGGCCAGTGGGCTGCGAATTGGCGTTCATGTGATCCCTCTTCCCAAAAGAAACGCGCGCCGAGCATCAGCTGGGCGCGCGTCGAGTGTTAGCCACTGACACGAATGTCAGCAAATAAATTTCGCGTTGATTTAACCGCCGAGAGCCTCTGTCAGCCCTTGAACGTGCTCTTTGCCTTCAAGGATTTCAGCAGTTGATGCGGCAACCGTGTCACCAATCGGCTCGCTGCGCCCGCCAAGGCAGGTGGCAAGGAAATTCTCAGTGATCGCAGTGTATGCGATGTTGTTGACAGGCTTGGCAAAGCCGTGCCCTTCGTCCGGGTAAAGAACATACGTCACCGGAATGCCCGCTTCTTTCATCGCCCCCACAATCTGATCGCTTTCCGATTGTTTGACGCGCGGGTCATTGGCGCCCTGAAGGATAAGAAGCGGCTTTGTGATTTCGTTCGCTTTATAGAGTGGGCTGGCAGCTTTCAGCAGAGCCAGACCTTCTTCGGTGTTGGGATCGCCCATGCGCTCATGGAAGATTTTCACCAAAGGCGCCCAATAGGGCGGAATGGTGCCCAGCAAAGTTTCCAGATTAGAAGGGCCTACAATATCAACGCCGCATGCGAACTTGTCGGGAGTAAAAGTCAGACCAGCAAGTGTTGCATACCCGCCATAAGATCCGCCCATAATAGCCACCTGATCTTCGCTCGTAATCCCTTCCGCAATCGCCCAATCGGTCGCATCGATAAGGTCATCATGCATTTTGAGACCCCACTGCTTGTTACCGGCATTGAGGAAGCTCTTGCCAAAGCCAGTGGAGCCGCGGAAGTTTACCTGAAGGACCCCATAGCCCCTGTTGGCGAGCCATTGGACGCCGCTTGAAAAGCCATAGTCATCGCGTGCCCATGGGCCGCCATGGACAAGGAGCACCATCGGAACCGCTTCATCTGGCCGTCCATCACCATCGCTGTCACTGCCCGGGGGAAGCGTAAGATAGGATGGGAGTGTCAGACCGTCGCGGCTGGTGATTTCCACCGGGTGCATGTGTTGAAGAGGCGCGCCTTCAAGCTCTGGCCGCGTTGTATAGAATGGCGTAAGCGTCCCTGCTTCGCGATCATAAATGAACGTCTGCGATGGAGCGGTCAGCGGGTCATTCCAAACGACCCACGTGCTATCATCATCGGTGCGGCTTGAGACGCCAAAGTCGCCTTCGAGTTGTCCATCAAGAAACGTGAGCGCCGCGCCGATATCCTCATCAATCGCGGTCCAAGTGTTTTTGAGGTAATTGACCGAATAGGCTTGCACTTCTCCCGTTTTCGTGTCGCGCATAGTGCCGCCAAGGTCAGCTTTGGCATCCTCGGCAATTAGGGTCTTCTCGCCCGTCGCCGTGTCCTGAGCGAACAATGCAGCAGTGTTTCGACCACGGCTGTCTAGCCAATAGAGGATCGAACCATCAGTGGTGTAGCCAGCGGGCGATGTGGTGAGCGAATCTTCCATTGCGGTGGTTTCAAAAGGTGTCTCTTCCACAGCCCCATCAACCACATTGAAATAGTCGGTGCCGCCCTCCGCATTTTGCTGGAAGGCCATACGCAGCGTCAGCGTGTCATCCGCCATAAACCCGGCATAGGCCTCATTTTCGTAGACCAGCTCAAGCTCGCCCGTGTTGATATCGAGCAGGTGCACGTCGTGAAACTGCGGATTGCGATTGTTGACGCCAATCAGGATTTTATCTTTGATCGTTTCAGACGCGCCAACAATTTGCACGCGCGTATTTTCGAACGGCGTCATCAACGTCTCTTCGCCGCTTGCAATGTCGATTTTGTAAAGCAGGAAGTTCTCGTCTCCACCCTTATCCTGGATGTAGCCAACGCTTTTGCCGTCAGGTGCCCAGAAATGATCGCGGATTGGGCGATCGGTCGAATTGGTCACGACCTTGGCCGCCGACATGTTATCGCGAGGCGCGACCCAAATGTTGAGCACTCCATTGTTAGGGGCAAGCCAGCTGAGCATTGTGCCATCCGGGCTTAACCGTCCCTGCGCTTTGGTCGGATTGCCGAACAGGGCATCGCGCGGGATCAAGGGTGCTGCTTCACTGGATTTCGTCATCGATGCTCCGTTAGTATTTTGGGCTTGGGTATCAGCGGCTGCGATGCTGGGAAGGGTTAGGGCGCATGCGCAGGCCGTCGTTACAAGCAGACGTGTCGTTTTAGAAAGTCCAAACATTGGCGGGGGTCCTCTCTTAATTCAGAATAAGCTGGCCAGTGGGAAAAAGAAGCCGAGCTAAAACTGGCTAATGCTCTACGAAACGATGCCGGAATAACCAAATGGTTTGGTCGAAAGAATATGTTGTTTGTCCGGGCTATAAGGCTGGATTGGCGTAAAAATGCCAAGTGAAGATTGCCATAGCTCCGCGATGGGGGCTCCATTGCTGGCCAAGTTCGCGGGTCTCTTTTTCTTTGGGGCGCTCTTTTAGCTTCAAGAGGCGTTTTACTCCCTCTTGCACAGCCAAATCGCCTGCCGGCCAGATATTGGTGCGTCCTTCAGCAAAGAGCAGATAAATCTCAGCTGACCACTGGCCAATGCCTTTGATTTTGGTCAGTGTTTCAATTGCCTCTTCATCGCCATCAGGCAGGCTGTCAAAGTCCACTTCGCCTGCTTCAACCAATTCGCAAAGGCTGTGGGCGTAACCTTGCTTTTGCCGAGATAAGCCGCAGGAGCGCAAGGTGTCGAAATCGCGTTTCAAAAGGCAGGCTGGGGTAAAATCCTCCCCCAATTCCGCCTCCAGCTTATTCCACATCGAACTGGCAGCCGCGACAGAGACCTGTTGGCCAACAATAGTGCGCAGCAAAGTTTTGTACCCGCGATCTCTGATGCGCGGTTCAGGGTAGCCAATGCGCTCCAATTCTATCTGAACGCGCTTGTCCTTGGCTGCCAGCGCGTCCATTTCTCTCTGGATTGTTTCGGCGGTAAGGCCCACTCTTAAATCCTCTAACTTGTCATCCGCTTCGGAACTCCCTAGCTGAACGGCGCGTTATTCCAAGAGCGCGATCTTGCGCTCAATCGTTTCAAGAAGGACACGAACACTCATGCCCAAGCTGGTCGTCACCAATCGCGAAGGGGAAACAAGCGAGATTGAGGTCGAAGATGGCCTGACTGTCATGGAAGCCGTGCGCGACAACGGATTTGATGAATTGCTCGCTTTGTGCGGTGGTTGCTGTTCGTGCGCTACTTGCCATGTCTACATCGATCCGGAGTTTAAAGATAAGCTTCCAGAGATGAGCGAAGACGAAGATGATCTGCTGGAATCATCCGATCACCGTAACGATACTTCGCGTTTGTCCTGCCAGATCCCGCTCACAGCAGAGCTGTCTGGTATGAAGGTGACTATCTCCCCCGAAGATTAATCTTGTTTGCGGCCTTGATCTCAAACGCCTAGATCGAACCGCATGAACATTACCAAACCTTTCGGCGACACACTCTCGCTTATCGGAAATACTCCGCTTGTCCGGCTAGAAGGGGCAAGCAAGGCGGCTGGGTGCGATATCTGGGGCAAATGCGAATTCGCCAACCCTGGATCCAGCGTAAAAGATCGCGCAGCGCTTTATATGATCCGCGATGCGGAGGCGCGCGGCGAATTGAAGCCGGGTGGTACTGTTATTGAAGGGACCGCAGGCAATACAGGAATTGGTGTTGCTCTGGTGGCCAATGCGCTGGGCTACAAAACGATTATCGTCATGCCCGATAATCAATCCAAGGAAAAAATGGACACTTTGCGCGCGCTTGGTGCGCAATTGGTGCTTGTTCCGCCGACCAAATATGCAGATCCTGCGCATTTTCAGCATGTCTCGCGCAGAATGGCGGAAGAGACTGAGGGCGCGGTTTGGGCTGGCCAGTTCGATAATGTCGCCAATCGCCGTGCGCATATCGAAGGCACTTCGCAGGAGCTGTGGGAGCAAACAGGCGGCGCGCTTCATGGCTTTACCTGCGCGGCTGGCACAGGAGGCACGATTGCTGGTGTCGGTATGGGGCTAAAAGAGAAGAATCCCGATATCCGCATCGCGCTGACAGATCCGCATGGCGCAGCGCTTTACAATTACTACGCGCATGGCGAGCTTAAAGGCGAAGGCTCCTCAGTTGCTGAAGGGATCGGGCAGGGGCGTATCACGGCCAATCTGGAGGATGCGCCGATCGATACTCAATTCCGTATATCTGATGAAGAAGGCATGGTCTGGGTTGAAAAGCTGCTTCGCGAGGAGGGGCTTTGTCTTGGCCTTTCCAGCGGGATCAATGTAGCGGGCGCGATTGCTTTGGGTAAGCATCTAAAAGAGGAAGGGATCGCCAATCCACAGGTTGCCACAATCCTATGCGACACTGGTTTTCGGTACCTTTCCACCCTCTACAATCCGGAATGGCTTGCGGAAAAAGGCCTGCCCGTTTTCGATTGGCTGATCAAAGACTAGCCCATCGACATTCGGTTCATAGCGCGTTAGGCACAGCCTATGGCAGGACGTAAGTTGTTTGGCGAAGATTTAGCCGACATTAAGGGGAACCCCCTAGATGGCGCGGCCATGCAAGATGCAGCACCTTCGACAATGCCGCTTGGCGGAACGCGCAATGAAGCCGTGCAGCGGTTGCAGGCTGGCTTGCTTGGTATTTGCACCATGATCCTGCTGGTTGGCATTGCCAGTATTATCGGCAATCAGGCCGAACTGGCTGAACAAGCGGTTGTGCCCGATGCGGCGCCAACAACAGAGCCGACAGAGGCACCTGCGCAAGTTGATCCGCTCGCCGATGCTGGAGTGGTTCCTGACATCCCTGGAGAACCCGAAGAAACTTTGGAAGTCGATCTGGTTGAGGAGGAGCCCATCGTTTCACAAGACGGCACGGTTCCTGATACACCGGACGTAGATACGGATGACCAGCCGCAGTAAATCGTGGCTAGCAGCCATAGCTTTGGTTTGGCTTGCGGGCTGTTCGAACAGTTCTGGTCACGATCATCACCACGAAACGGGGATTGATGATGCCTCTGGTTCTTTGGGTGAGCTAAGCTGCGCCACTGGAGAGCCACCCCCGCCCCTTGGCCTGGTCTCCAGCCTGCCACTCTATTGGCCGCTTGACGCGGATATATCGGATTTGGCGAGCGGTGCCGCCCAATTGCCCTGGCAGCGCCAAGTCCTTTCCGCCTGCTTCACTTTGCTTGCGTTAAACACTTTATCGCCAGAGCCCACTGCCCCAGGTGGCCCACCGCCAGTCGGCGCGCTTGATGGCCTAGACCAGCTTCTCATTGTTCAACCGCGAGTTTTGACCCCGCTCGATAATGTGGCGCTTGATGATTGGGTTCGTCAGGGAGGGGAGGCGCTTATTCTGCTCGATCCCCTGCTGACGGGGCATTATGATTTGCCGCTTGGAGACCCCCGGCGCCCTGTTGATACCTCGCTTGTCGCGATCCCTCCTGTGGTGACACGCTGGGGGCTTCAGGTGGAATTTGACGAGCCTGAGAGCTTGGAGGCGGGAACCATCAAAACTGCGTTTGGGGATGCTGAATTGACTGTCGAAGTCGGGTCGCGGTGGAAAATCGTTGATCCAAACGCGGCTTCGTGCGATTCTTTTGCTGATGGTTTTGGTGTTCAATGCAAAATCGGGGAAGGGCGCGTGACGCTTTTTGGCGATGCTGCCTTGTTTGAACACCGCGAAATTGCGGGTGAGGATTTTGAAGCGATTGCCGCTTTGCTAGACTTTGCTTTTGCTGATTAACGCCGCATCTTCACTTCGGGGAAAATGCGGGAAAGTTGCGCAAGTACATGCGTGAGAACGGGATTCGGGCGGTTTTGGATGGGAAATCAGCCCTTTGATAAGGGATATTACGGGAAATTTTGGGTTTGCATCAAACTTATGCAGAGAAAGTCACAAGATGAAATATAGGTAAATCAATTATTTACCATTTAATCCCGTGATTTCCCGCGAAAACCCCTTTTCACCCGCTTGGTTCCCGGATATTACCGGCTTCCATCAAACATGTCTGTTTGCCGTGCGCGCCCCATCCGGGTTTGCGCGCCGCTTCCGTTCGCGCGGGAGCGGTGGCGAGGAAGATGTGTCTTGGGGAGAGCAAAGCAGCAAGGAGTATCGCTGCGCTAACGAATACGGGGACTGGTTCGGGTGTCGGAGTTTGAGGGATACAGTGGACAAGGCTATTCGCCCGCGGGCGATAAGGGCCGGTTTGTCCTGCCTCCAGACTTCCGCAAGGCCGTAAAGGAGAGCTCTGGCGGGCAAAAAATCCTGTGCCTTACCAAACACGACCGTTGGAAATGCCTCGTCGGTTTTGGGACATCACGCCACAGCGAATTGGATGCCCAGCTAGACCGTGAAGAAGCCAATGCGCTTCAAGCAGGCAAAGAGTTTGATCGCGAACTCAAAAGTATGCGCATGTTCGGTTATAAAAAGCTGTCTTTCGATGATAGCGGCCGCTTCATTCTGCCCGAAAGTCTGCGTCTTGATAGAAAAATCACCGACGGCATCTTTTTCCAAGGCGCTGGGCGGTTCTTTACGATCTGGGCGCCAGAAGTGCTCGCCAATATGCCGGCAGAATGGGAAGACATTCAGACCGATTGCCGAGACCTGATTGCTGAGGCCGAAGCGAAAGCTGCGAAGAAAGGGGGTGCAAAATGATGCAGCCCCAAACCCAGCCGCATATTCCCGTTCTTCTGGATGAAGTGGTTGCCGCCATCGCGCCCCAGCCAAACATGTCGGTCGTCGATGCGACATTCGGCGCAGGCGGATATTCAACCGCGCTGCTTGAAAGCGGCGCGCGCGTTTACGCTTTTGATCGTGATCCTGCCGCAATCCGTGATGGTGCCCAGATGGTCGCCCGGTTTGAAGGGCAATTGTCGCTCCATCCCTATCGCTTTTCTGAAATGCGTGAGGCTTTGTCGCAGATTGGCGTTGGCGAAGTGGATGCGGTGGTGATGGATATCGGCGTGTCCTCCATGCAGCTTGATCAAAAAGGGCGCGGCTTTTCGTTTCAGTCGGATGGCCCGCTTGATATGCGGATGAGTCAAGAGGGTGAAAGCGCGGCAGATTTCCTCAATGGCGCTGACGAAGCCGCGATTGCCGATGTGCTGTATGAGTATGGCGAAGAGCGCCAGTCACGCCGCGTCGCGCGCGCGATTGTTGCTGCGCGTCCGCTAGAGACGACAGGCGATTTTGCCCGCGTGGTCCGGCGCGCGCTTGGTTACAAGCCGCATGATAAAAAAGACCCAGCCACACGCAGTTTTCAGGCTCTACGCATTCATGTGAATGATGAGCTGGGTGAACTTCGTGCCGGATTGAAAGCAGCCCAAGCTCTTTTGAAAGAAGGCGGCGTTCTGGCGGTGGTCAGCTTTCACAGCCTTGAAGACCGCATCGTAAAACGGTTCTTGCGCGAAGCATCTGGCGCAGGGCGTGCTGTGTCACGTCATCTGCCCGGCGAAGTGCCCGGCCCAGCGCCGACTTTCGCCAAGCTATCCAAAGCGATCCGCCCAAGCGAGGCGGAAATCGCCCGCAACCCCCGCGCGCGTTCGTCCATACTGCGCACTGCCATCCGCACCGCCAATCCAGCCGAAGGAGCGTCCCAATGATCGTCACTGATGCAAGAAAACGCCAGATCGGGTGGGTTGCGGCATTGGCGATGTGCCTTGGCCTGTTTGTGCTTCTCAGCCTCAGCACGCACGCAGTGAAAAGCGAAGTGCTTTTGGCAGAACGCAAAATTGTCGCGCTGGAGCGGCAGACTTTGATGCTGGAAACCGAATTTCAAGCCCGCGCCAGCCAGCGCCAGCTTGCCAATTGGAACCGGGTCGAATTTGGCTATGATGCACCGCGCGCCGATCAATATTTTGACAGTGAACGCCAGCTTGCCAGCCTTGGCCAGCCCATGGGCCCTGATGCGCCAAGCCCCATTCGCGTCGCGCGCGCTGATACAGGCGGCGGGGACGCGCAAGTCATAGAGCCGCAGCCGATGGTCTCTCCAATCACAGGCCAACCGGTAACTTTGGCATCCGCTCAAATCGAAGAAAGCGATCCAGGCGCCGCCTTTACCGAAGCCTTTGGCAATTTCCTGATTGAGGCATCCCCTATCCGGGCAGCCAAAGCGCAAACCCCTGTGGCGATGAATTTCAGCGCTGATCAAAGCGCCAATGGGGCTGCAAGTGAGGCAGGCGAATGAGCGCATTTGCAGCGCCCCGGCCAGCGATTGAGGCAGGGCGCGTCCAGCTCGTTCACCTGCGATATCAATCGCTTCTGACCGCGCGTTGGCGCGTTCTTTGGGTTGCGATTATCTTTGCCTTGGTCGCTTTGGCAGGCGTAATCCGCATTGTGTATCTGGGGTTTGGCGGGGATACGCAGACACATTCTTCGCTTGCAGAACAATTGCTGCCGCCGCGCGGGGAAATAACGGATCGCAATGGCAAGCCGATGGCGCGGGCATTTCCTGCCTATGCGCTGTGGTTTGATCCAAAGGCGATGGGCGATGGCGGTTCTCCTTTGGTGAATGAGCCAGAAGAGGTCGCTGCATCGCTCAAACAGATTTTCCCGACTATTGATGAAACCCGCATCGCGCGCCGTCTCGAAGCGGGCAAAGCCGGCTATCTGCGCCGCCGCGTTCTGCCTGAAGATGCCAATATGGTGTACCAACTGGGCGAGATTGCACTTCAGATCCCGCGCGAGACAGACAGGCATTATCCGCAAGGAACGCTTGCCTCGCATGTCCTTGGCTATGTGGCATCTGATGACACTGGCAGGCTCGGCATGGAATCCGTTCTGAACGATCAATTGGCCGATCCTGAACTGCGCGATCAGCCCGTTGCACTCTCCATCGATGTGCGCGCACAAGGCGCTTTGGAAGATGAACTGCGCCGCGGCATGCTCGCCACCAATGCTCTGGGCGCGGCAGGCATTATTCTGGATGTTGATACAGGCGAGGTGATGGCGCTGGCATCGCTACCCGATTTTGATCCCAATGCGATCGATGCCGAGGGTCAAAAGAACATGATGAACCGCGTGACCAATCAGGTTTACGAGCTGGGTTCAACATTCAAGCCTTTGAGCATTGCTGCTGCGATTGATGCCGGTGTTGTGCGCGATATGAGCAAGCGTTGGGATGCGAGCACGGTTGAAATGTCCGGCCGCAAAATCCGCGATCTTCACCCCAAGGGTTCATCTCTGAATGTGCCGCAAGCACTCGTTTATTCCTCGAATACTGTGACTGCTCGGGTCGCAAATGAGCTGGGTGCAGAGCGGCTGCGTAAATCGATGGAAGAGCTGGGCATGAATGAACGCCCGCACATTGAACTGCCTGCCAAAGGTCAGCCGCTATGGCCCAATGGACGCTGGAGCAAGCTTACCAATATGACGGTCAGCTATGGGCATGGCCTTGCGGTCACGCCGCTGCATTTGGCAAGCGGATATGCGGCCATGGTCAATGGCGGCATTTGGCGTCCTGCAACTTTGCACAAGCTGGAACCGGAAGATGTGCCGCGCGGTCGGCGGGTGTTCAAATCCTCAACATCATCGCGAATGCGCCAGCTTTTGCGGATGATTTCTATGTACGGCACGGGTCGCAATGCTGACGCGGCAGGTTACCGCGTGGGCGGCAAAACGGGCTCTGCTGAAAAAGCGAGTAACGGCGGCTATCGCAAGACTTCGTTGATCGCTTCTTTTGCGGCAGCTTTTCCGATGGATGCGCCGCGTTATGTTATTGTTATTGTGCTGGATGAACCGCGCGGGACCGCGGCGAGTTCTTTCCAGCGGACAGCCGCGTTTAACGCAGCGCCTATTGTTGGCCGGCTAGTGCCCCGCATCGCGCCAATCCTTGGCGTGCGGCCCGATGACCGGCGCGACGTTGATATTTCAGACCTTCGCTATTTGGTGGAGGGTCGCAAATGAAGCTTTCGGCGCTGATGGAGCGAGCAGGGTTGGAGAGGGGTGGAGCCGGTGATGAAACTGTCACCGGCTTTGCCATTGATCATCGCAAAGTTGCGCCCGGCACTGTGTTCGGCGCATTTCGCGGTGCCCAGTTTAATGCAGAAGATGTGATCTCTGACGCTGTTGATGCGGGCGCGGTTGCGGTTGTCGCCCGGCCAGAGGCGCAAGTGGAAGGCGCTTTGCATGTTGCAAGCGAGGAGCCTCGTCAGACTTTCGCGCAATTGGCTGCTAAGTTTTTCACGCCTGTACCCCCGACAATTGTCGCGGTGACGGGCACCAATGGCAAAACCTCGACCGCTGAAATGATGCGGC
Source organism: Pseudomonadota bacterium (assembly GCA_038532855.1). GTDB lineage: Bacteria > Pseudomonadota > Alphaproteobacteria > Sphingomonadales > Sphingomonadaceae > Erythrobacter. The sequence continues at coordinate 10,054 of JBCAZT010000015.1, read as the reverse complement.
AGATATGGCGTATGTGCGGCGAACGCGCTGCCAGCATTGGGACTTTGGGGGTGACAACGCCGGATGAAAGCGTCTCCACTGGCCTGACGACGCCGGATATCGTGACTTTCCTTAGCAATATGAGCGGGCTGGCGCGCGAAGGGGTGACGCATGTTGCGTATGAAGCGTCCAGCCACGGCCTATCGCAATACCGCAATGAAGGTGTGGCGGTGAGCGCGTGTGCGTTCACCAATTTCAGCCGCGATCATCTGGATTATCACGGCACGATGGAAGCTTACTTCGATGCCAAGATGAGGCTTTTCGATGAGGTGATAGAGCCCGGCGCGCCTGCGATTATCTGGCGCGGGGCTGACAGCAATGAATGGTCAGGACGGGCGATTGAGCATGCACGAAATAGTGTTGCCAGCGTGCTGGTCGTCGGTGAGGCGGAAGAAGGGGATCGTGACACCTTCCTCCGCCTCTCCCACCGCGTGCCGACGCAATTGGGTCAGACTTTGACGATTGAATTTGATGGGAAGGAGCGGACAGTCAAACTGCCGCTGATCGGTGCGTATCAAGCCGCCAATGCGCTTTGTGCTGCGGGATTGGCGCTTGCGACGGGGGCCGGCCCTTCGCAGGTTTTTGATGCTGTATCGCGCTTGCAACCGGTGCGCGGCCGGTTGGAACGCGCAGTCATCACGCAGCAAGGCGCGCCTGTCTACATCGACTACGCGCACACGCCTGATGCATTGGAAGCGGCGATTACCGCTTTGCGCCCACATGTGGATGCAGACAATGGCGGGCGTCTGATCGTCGTTTTCGGAGCAGGCGGGGATCGCGATGCGGGCAAACGCGCGCCTATGGGCGAAGTGGCCGCGCGCATGGCTGACCTTGCGATTGTTACGGATGATAATCCACGCGGAGAAGACCCATCTGAGATCCGCAGCGAAATAATGCGCGGTGTCTCACAAGGGGATGCGCGTGACATAGGTGACCGGCGCAAAGCGATTGCTGTTGCCATTGCGGAGGCAGGAGCGAAAGACATCATTCTGGTTGCTGGAAAAGGCCATGAACAAGGCCAGATAATCGGGTCAGGAGACACTATGCGAGTGCTTGCGTTTGATGACGTGACAGTTGCGCGTGAATGCGCTGCTGAAATGGGGAGTGCGCCTGCGTGAACGCTGTCAATCCTTCCCTTCACGCTTTGCTGCATGCATGGCCGATCGATGCGCGCGATGCGTTGCCTATGGCTTTGTGGGATGCAGCCGCGATTGCGCAAGCCACCGGCGGTGTTGCAAGCCATCAGTTCCAAGCATCCGGTGTCGAAATGGACAGCCGCGATGTGCGCCCTGGCGATCTGTTTATCGCGCTCAAAGGCGAAGCGATGGACGGGCATAAATTCTTGCCCGCAGCCTTTGCTAAAGGGGCGGTTGCGGCCATTACTGATCGCCCCGTTGATTTTCCCCATGTGCTGGTCAAGGATACAACAAAAGCGCTGCATGACCTTGCCCATGCCGCCCGTGATCGCAGCGACGCTGTTCGCATTGCCGTTACAGGATCAGTGGGCAAGACCGGCGTAAAAGAAGCGATCTTCAAAAGCCTCGACCGCGCCAGCAGAGGCGCCTCGCATCGCTCTGTTCGCAGTTACAACAACCATGTCGGCGTGCCCTTAAGCCTTGCCCGCATGCCTGCGCGGGCACGCTTTGGCGTGTTTGAGATGGGCATGAACCATTCGGGCGAAATCGCACCCTTGGCAGAATACGTGCGCCCACATGTTGCTCTCATCACCACAATTGCGCCTGCGCATATCGAAAACCTTGGATCAATCGAGGCGATTGCCGATGAAAAGGCGCAGATTTTCACCGGCCTTGCGCAGGGCGGCACAGCGATTATTCCAGCCGATACGGATATGGCGGACCGGCTGATCGGACATGCAAAAGCGGTGGATGTGAACATTGTGACATTTGGTCGCAGTAAAAGCGCCGATGTGCGATTACTAGATGCGATCCCGCAAGAACATGGCGGGGCTTTGATTACGGCTGATCTTGGTGAGACCAGGCTTTGCTATACGATTGCAGAGCCTGGCGAACATTGGATCGGCAATTCATTGGGAGTAATGGCGGCTGTCCGTGCCGCCGGAGGGGATTTGGCTAGTGCGGGACTTGCGATGGCAGAAATGGGCGGATTGAAAGGACGCGGAGCGCGTTTCAACATCGACGCTGGGATCGGTAAAGCGTTGCTGGTGGATGAAAGTTACAATGCCAACCCCGCCTCGATGCGGGCGACGTTGGCGAGCCTTGGTCAAACGCCTGCCACTCGGCGGATCGCCGTATTGGGCAGTATGAAAGAATTGGGCGATTTTAGCGCTAAATTTCACCGCCAGCTGGTAAAGCCAATTGTCGAAGCACGGATCGATTTTGCGCTCTTGGTTGGCGAAGAAATGCGCGAACTTTCGGCGGAATTCATTGGTCACTTGGGGAAATCTTCAGATGGGTCACTTGGCAATATGTCTGGCTTCCAACATTGCGACACGGTTGAAGAAGCGATTGACGCGCTAGAAGAATTTGGCCTTTCAGGCGGCGATGCCGTTTTGGTGAAAGGTTCCAATTCGGTTGGACTTTCCAAACTTGTGTCACATTTTACGAGCGCGCCCGAATGAACGCGCCCCTAGGGATCTAAATGCTTTACTTGCTTGCCGAATGGTTTGGCTTTGAAGGGCTGTTTAACCTGGTGCGATACCAGACATTTCGCACCGGTGCTGCGCTTATGACGGCCTTGATTTTTGGCCTGATTGTCGGCCCCAAATTCATCAATATGCTGCGCGTGCGCCAAGGCAAAGGCCAGCCCATCCGCGAAGATGGTCCGCAATCTCATCTTGCAAAGCGCGGTACACCGACAATGGGCGGCTTAATGATCCTTGTTTCGCTGACTTTGTCGCTTCTGCTTTGGATGGATTTGCGCAATCCGTTTGTGTGGGCATGCCTCGCTGTAACGCTGGGTTTTGGCGTTATCGGGTTTATGGATGATTATGACAAAGTCACCAAAAACAGCCATGCTGGCCTGTCTGGCAAAGTGCGATTGCTGATGGAATTCGCGGTCGCGGGCGTGGCGAGTTACATTATCGTAAGCCAGATCAACACGAGCCTTTACATTCCGTTCTTCTCTGATGTGGAGATACCGCTGGGCCCAGCATATTATGTTTTCGCTGCCTTTGTGATGGTGGGCGCTGGCAATGCGGTGAACCTGACAGATGGGTTAGATGGTCTGGCGATTATGCCGGTGATTATCGCAGCGGGCACCTTTGCGATCATCTCTTATCTCGTGGGGCGCCCTGATTTTTCTGAATATCTGGGCATTCCCCATGTCGCTGGCGCAGGCGAGTTGGCGATTTTTTGCGCGGCAATAATGGGCGGCGGGCTTGCCTTCTTGTGGTTCAACGCCCCGCCTGCGGCCGTGTTTATGGGCGATACCGGATCGCTGGCATTGGGCGGCGCATTGGGCGCGATTGCGGTGGCGGCCCATCACGAAGTCGTTTTGGCAATTGTTGGCGGGCTGTTCGTGTTTGAAGCGCTCAGCGTCATCATCCAAGTGTTCTGGTTCAAACGGACAGGCAAACGCGTGTTCCGCATGGCGCCTATTCACCACCACTTTGAACAATTGGGCTGGAGCGAGAGCAAAGTCGTGATCCGGTTTTGGATTGTGGCGATTATCCTCGCGCTGATTGGGCTTGCTACACTCAAACTACGATAAAGGAAGTCTTTTGATCACTGCCACTGCCTTTGCGAACAAACGCTATGCCGTTCTTGGCTTAGCGCGTTCGGGCGCGGCAACGGTTGAGGCTTTGCTGGCGAGCGGTGCGCAAGTGACCGCTTGGGACCGGCAAGATGTAGCACGCGAACCGTTTGAGGGGCGCTGCGAATTGGCTGATCCGCTGGATCTGGATTTGAGGGGGTATGCTGGCGTTATCGTATCGCCGGGCGTGCCGCTTAACACTCACCCGATCGCAGAGCATGCCGCTAATTACGGTGTGCCCGTCATCGGCGATATTGAGCTATTTGCGCAGGCGCGTGCTGAAATGCTGCCACATAAAGTGGTGGGCGTTACCGGCACGAATGGCAAATCGACCACCGTCGCTTTGCTGCATCACATCTTGCAGATGGCGGGCATCCCGACTGTGCTTGGCGGCAATATTGGCGATCCTATTCTGGGCCAGGATCCGCTTGAGCCCAATGAAAACGGCGTGGGTGTCTATGTGCTTGAGCTGTCGAGCTATCAGATTGATCTTACCGAGATGATCGATTGCGATGCCGCAGCGCTGACCAATATCACACCCGATCATTTAGACCGCTATGACGATTACGCGGCCTATGCTGCCGCAAAAGAGCGTCTGCTTGATATGCAGTCGATTGACAATCTGGCCGTGTTTGGCGCGCTTGAAGGGCCAGCAGGCGATATTCTCGAAATCCAGAAATCCCGCCGTCCGCATAGCCGCGCTTTGGCGGTATCGCTTGATTATCTCGCACCGATGCAGGTAAAATGGCCCACATTGCAAGGGCCGCACAACCTTGAAAATGCGGCCATCGCCATCGCTCTGGCCGAAGAATTGGGTGTAAAGCCTGCCCAATGGCATCATGCGCTGCCTCGGTTTAAAAGCCTACCGCACCGGATGGAATTGGTGTGCGAAGATGATGGCGTCACATTCATCAACGATTCCAAAGCAACGAACACGGCATCAACAGCGCCCGCTCTTGCGGCATTCCCGCCCGATCCTTCGATCAATGAAGGGGCCCCGCGGGTTCACTGGATCGTGGGCGGTTTGGCCAAAGAAGAGGGCTTGGGCGATTGCGCTGATCAACTCGGCATGGTCGCGGCGGCCTATACGGTGGGTGAGGCTGGGCCGATGCTTGCTGATCTGATCGAACCCCAAACCAAAGTGGAACGGTGCGAGTTGGTAAGCGAGGCTGTGAGCCGCGCGCGCGATGCTGCGCGCCCTGGGGATGTGGTGCTGTTTTCGCCTGCCTGCGCCAGCTTTGACCAATTCCGCGATTACGAAAAACGCGGCGAACATTTCCGCCAGTTGGTTGGTGTCTTTGCAGACAGGCCTGACATTTGCGCGGCAGACACTTTTAAGGATGAGGCGGCATGAGCACTTTAAAATCCCAGACCGCCTTTGGGGAGGAAAATCCCGCCATCGCGCCAACGGGTGTCTTGCGTTTCTGGAACAATCGTGGCCGCCTTTGGTGGCGTGAGATTGATAAGGGGCTGCTATTGCTTGTTGGCCTGTTGATGGCGTTTGGCACGTTGGCTGTGGCCGCGGCATCGCCTGCTGCTGGCAAACAATACGAGGTGGCCGAATTTGTTTTCTTCAACCGCCACATCATGTTCCAGCTCATGGGATTGGCGCTGATGATTGGCGTATCTTTCATGAGCCGCGAAGAAGCGCGCAGGATTGGCATTATCCTTGGCATTGGGATGCTGGGCCTTTTGTTCCTCGTCCCAATCTTTGGAGAGGAACGCAACGGTTCGCGCCGCTGGCTGGAAGTGGGCATGTCTTTGCAACCCAGCGAATTCTTAAAGCCCGGGTTTGTCATTATTCTGGCTTGGATCATGAGCCTGCGTCTTCGTGATCCTGATCTGCCGGTGCTCACATTTGTGACGGCGATTATGGTTTTGGTGGCAGGGCTTTTGATGCTTCAGCCAAACCTTGGTGCGACCATTTTGTTTGGTGGGATTTGGTTTGTGATGATCCTGTTGTCTGGCGGTTCCATTGCCAAGATTGGCGGGCTTATGGCGAGCGGTATTGCCGGGCTGACAGCGGCGTACTTTTTCTACGACAATGCGCGCAGCCGGATTGATGCATTTCTGGGCGGCGGCACGGCGTTTGATCAGGTTGACCTTGCTCAGCGGACGTTGCTGGCAGGCGGATGGACGGGCAGTGGTCTTTGGCTGGGCATTCGCAAAATGAGCCTTCCGGAAGCGCACACTGATTACATCTTCTCCGTCATTGGCGAAGAGTTTGGGCTGATCATCTGTGCGCTCGTTTTGTTGCTTTATCTCGCCATTGTCACGCGCGCGCTTTTGCGGCTGGTTGATGAGGACAATCTGTTTGCGATGCTGGCAGGCGTTGGTCTGGCGACCCAGATTGGCGGGCAGGCTTTCATCAATATGCTCGTCAACCTCCAGCTCTTCCCTTCCAAAGGCATGACACTGCCGCTCATCAGCTATGGCGGCTCTTCTACACTGGCTGTATGCTTTACCTTCGGGCTGCTGCTCGCGATTACGCGGCGCAATCCCTATCTTGAGCGCGAGACGAAAGGGCTCAAGCATTTCTTTGAGCGCAAGGAGGGCGCATGAACAGCCAGACCACCCCGACACGGTCTAGCCGGCACTTTGTGCTGGCTGCTGGCGGCACGGGCGGACATCTTATTCCCGCCTTTGCCCTGGCGACTGAATTGGAAGCGCGCGGACACCATGTCGCGCTGATCACGGATGAGCGCGGGGCTAATATTCCGGGTAAGCCCGAAGGCCTGACAGCGCATGTCCTTCCTGCAGGGCGCTTTGGTAAGAACCCGATTAAGTGGGTTGGCGGTGTGCGCGCGGTTTTGGAAGGGCGGCGCATGGCGCTGCGTTTGTTTGATAGTTTTGAACCCAGCGCGGTCATTGGCTTTGGCGGCTATCCCGCATTGCCTGCCTTGCTGGCCGCCACCTCTGCCAAGATCCCAAGCCTTGTGCATGAACAAAACGCGGTGCTTGGCCGGGTGAACCGCCTACTGGCGCGGCGGGTGGATGCGATTGCGACATCCTATCCTGATGTCCAAAGGCTCAAACCCAAATATGCCGACAAAACGCATCTGGTTGGCAATCCCGTGCGCGAAGAAGTGCTTGCTTTGCGTAAAGAGGAATATCCTACCCTTACCGAAGAGGGCCTGCTGCGGGTATTGGTGACAGGTGGCAGCCAGGGTGCGCGCATTCTTTCCGAAGTGGTGCCCGATGGTCTGGCCATGCTCCCGCCACCGCTTCGCAAGCGGCTCCAGATCACCCAGCAATGCCGCGCTGAAGATTTGGATGCTGTGCGTGAACGCTATGCCGAACATGACATCCCGGCAGAACTCGGCACATATTTTGAGAATATGCATGAACGCTTGTCCGATACGCATCTGTTTATCGGGCGTGCAGGGGCATCAACTATTGCAGAGCTGACCGCCGTTGGTCGCCCAGCGATCCTGATCCCGCTGCCGATTGCAACCGATGATCACCAGGCTGCCAACACTAAGGAAATGGTCGATGCAGGCGGTGCGCGCATGATCCGCCAGCACCCAGCGACCATCACAGACCCGCGTCCTATGGGCGAAGAAGGCAATGATCTGCGCGCCGCGCAGACGGAGATTTTCGCCAAATTCGCCAAGGATATCTGCCTGCAAATTCAAGCCATGGCCAAAAACCCCGGTAGCCTTGCCAATGCAGCGCATGCGGCGTGGAATTGTGGCCGTCCTGATGCGGCGAAAGATCTGGCTGATCTGGTGGAAAGCATGGGTGGGATCGATTTGATGGATGTGATCCGCGTCGGTGAGACTGCGCCCACATCTGCCCAAACATCCACCGCCACACAGCCCGCCACGCGCAAAGCAGCGCGCGATAAAGCGAGCGAGGACGCATCCTAAATGAGAGGCGTTGGCACAGAGATCGGGGTCATCCACTTTGTTGGCATTGGCGGCATTGGCATGTCCGGCATTGCGGAGGTGATGCACAATCTGGGCTATAGCGTCCAAGGCTCTGATATTGCTGAAGGCGTCAGCGTAGAGCGCCTGCGCGCGCGCGGCATCACTGTTCATATCGGCCATGAAAAAGAGAATGTGGATGGCGTCGCCGTTGTTGTCACCTCCACGGCCGTTCGCCGCACCAATCCCGAAGTGGCAGCAGCGCTAGAAAACCGCATCCCGGTGGTGCGCCGTGCAGAAATGCTGGCAGAGCTAATGCGGCTGAAATCAACCGTCGCGGTCGCCGGTACGCATGGCAAAACCACAACAACCAGCATGATCGCGGCCCTGCTTGATAAGGGCGATGTTGATCCCACCGTCATAAATGGCGGCATTATTGAACAATATGGATCGAACGCGCGGCTGGGCGATTCCGAATGGATGGTTGTCGAAGCGGATGAAAGCGATGGCAGCTTTTTGCGGCTTGATGGCACCATTGCTGTCGTCACCAATATCGATCCAGAACACCTTGATCATTACGGCGATTTTGATGGGGTGAAGAAGGCGTTCCTCGAATTCATCCAGAACGTCCCCTTTTATGGCGCCGCAATCTTGTGCGTCGATCACCCCGAAGTGCAGGCCGTGATTGGCCAAGTGCGCGATCGCAAAGTTGTGACCTATGGCTTTTCGCTCCAAGCGGACATTTGCGGGGTGAACATCCAATCATCGGGCGGCGGGAACGTCTTTGATGTTATGGTCCGTCAACGCGGTGAAGAAGACCGGCGCATTGAAGGCGTGCATCTGCCTATGCCGGGCCGCCACAATGTCCAGAACGCTTTGGCTGCAATTGCCGTCGCGATTGAGATGGGATGCTCGGACGAGGTTATCCGCACTGGTTTTTCCAGCTTTGGTGGTGTGCGGCGACGCTTTACCAAAATGGGTGAGATAGCCTGCGCGGGCGGGACTGCGACAGTGATTGATGATTACGCGCATCACCCGGTTGAAATTCAGGCGGTGCTGTCTGCCGCGCGCGAAGCGGTGGCAGACACCGAAGGCCGCGTTATCGCGGTGGCTCAACCCCATCGTTACACAAGGCTTGGCGATTTGATGGAGGAGTTCCAATCCTGCTTCAACGATGCCGACAGCGTCTATGTAACGCCCGTATATGCTGCTGGCGAAGACCCTATTGAAGGCGTGGATAGTGCCGCTTTGGTCGCGGGTTTGAAATCGCGCGGACATCGCCATGCGGCAACCATTGAAAGCCAAAACGACCTCGCCGCCACTCTCGCCCAAGAAATCGCACCCGGAGACATCATAGTATGCCTCGGCGCGGGGGATATCACCAAGTGGGCGGCTGGCCTTAGCGCGGCTGTCGATTCACTAAAGGCTGCATGAGGATGACAGCGAACCAACCCGGCGATCTTTATCTAGGCGACACAGGCATGGCGCCCAATTGCGATGTTGAAGGTGAAGCAAGCGCGCCTGTGCCCGTGGAAAGCATCCGCGGAAGGCTGACGCGAGAGGCGCCGTTGGCAAAGCATGTCTGGTTTAAGAGCGGCGGCAAAGCCGATTGGCTGTTTGAGCCTGCAGATCTGGAAGACTTGAAAACCTTCATCCAACATTTGGATGGCAATATGCCGCTGATGGCTTTGGGTGTGGGCTCCAATATGATCATCCGCGATGGCGGTGTGCCCGGTGTTGTTGTGAAGCTGGGCAAAGGATTCACTGAAGTTGAAATTACAGGCGAGACGACACTGCAAGCCGGTTCCGCCGCGCCTGTCAGCATTGTGGCGCGGCGCGCTGCGAAAGCAGGCATTGATGGGTTGGCCTTTTTTACCGGCATTCCGGGCTCTGTTGGCGGCGTCACCAAAATGAATGGCGGCTGTTACGGGCGCGAGACCTGCGATGTGCTAACCGATTGCGATGTAATTTTGCCCGATGGATCATTCGTCACTTTGTCGAATGCCGATCTTAAATACAGCTATCGTCATTCCGCGTTGCCCGAAGGCGCAACAGTGGTGGCGGCCCGGTTTGAAGGGTTTCCCGGTGACCCTGCAACTATCAAAGCGGAAATGGATCGGATTTCATCAGAGCGTAAAGGCTCGCAACCGATTGGCAGTATGACGGGCGGTTCTACGTTCAAGAACCCTGAAGGGCATTCATCATGGAAGCTGATCGATGCAGCAGGCCTTCGCGGGTTTAAGCATGGCGGCGCGATGGTGTCTGACAAACACTGCAATTTTCTCATCAACACTGGCGATGCAACCAGCACCGAAATTGAAGAGTTGGGCGAAATCGTGCGCGAGAAGGTTTACGCGCATTCGGGCGTTCAGCTCGACTGGGAAATCAAGCGGGTGGGGCGGGTATGATGGACGTCT
>JBCAZT010000014.1:0-37408 GCA_038532855.1 Pseudomonadota bacterium | reverse complement strand
ACAAGGCTCCAAGAACGCAAAATGTATTCCTGAATGCTCGCTTTGATCCACCACATCGCGTAAGTCGCGAGGCGGAAACCGCGATCGGGTTCGAATTTCTTGACGCCCTGCATAAGACCGACATTGCCTTCGGAAATGAGATCGCTCACAGGAAGGCCATAACCGCGATAACCCATGGCGATTTTCGCCACTAATCGCAGGTGCGAAGAAACCAGCTGCGAGGCAGCTTCGGGGTCTTCGTGTTCCTCATAGCGCTTGGCGAGCATATATTCCTGCTCGGCGGTGAGGACGGGGTATTTCTTGATTTCCGACAAATAGCGATTGAGCGATTGTTCGCCGCTAAGGGCCGGGACGCTTGTTTTTGCTTTACTCACTTGGTTCCTAACCTTTCTGGTGTCGACCACGGAGACCGGACCTCTGATGAGCATCCGAAATTATGGGCCACTCGGTTACATATACGCGAGAAAAGCGCATTTGGGTGCGCTTTCATCGATTACAACGGGTAAGTTCGTCGATTAGTTCCTGCATATCGTCGGGCAGATTGGCTTTGAAATGCACATTTTTTCGTGTCACAGGATGGTCAAAGCCCAATTCAGCAGCGTGCAGCGCCTGACGGGCGAAATCCAGCTCTTTTAAAAGCGGTTTCAAAGCCTTGGGTGTCTGGCCGTATATTGGGTCTCCTAATAAAGCATGGCCTATTGACGCACAGTGAACGCGCACTTGGTGAGTGCGGCCCGTTTCCAGTCGGCATTCGATTAGGCTCGCATCAGTCAACCTGTCGAGAAAGGTATAGTGCGTAATAGCGGTTTTCCCACGTGAGGAATTCTTGTCCAGCACAGCCATTTTCTTTCGATTGGCATCAGATCGTCCGATTCGTGCGTCGATAGTGCCGGTGGCAGGATTAGGAAAACCGCCGCAAATCGCCAGATACCGCCGGTGAACGCTGTGCTCGGCAAATTGCGTCGCCAGTCCTTCATGCGCGGCATCGGTTTTGGCGACCACCAAGAGCCCTGATGTGTCTTTATCGATCCTGTGAACGATCCCAGGGCGCGCCACGCCGCCTATTCCTGATAGCGAACCATTGCAGTGGTGGAGAAGTGCATTCACTAGCGTGCCGTCGGCGTTTCCCGCAGCGGGGTGGACGACCATACCAGCTGGCTTGTTTACAACGATAAGGTGCTCATCTTCGAACGCGATATCGAGTGGGATATTTTGCGGCTGAGCCTCTGCTGGAGCGGCTTCGGGGATTTTGATAGTGAAGGAGTTCTCTGCTGCCACTTTCGCACTTGGGGAGGTCGCTGGATTTCCAGCAACCTGAACCCGTCCTTGTGCAATAAGCGTTTGGATCCGCGCTCGCGAAAGATCGGTTGCTTGTGCCAGCGCTTTGTCCAAGCGGGCGCTTTCAGAAATACTGCCGGTGATGATTTCCTCTTTGGACATGCTAAGGCGCATGGGCGATGCAAATCGAAGTGACAAGAGACGTAATAGAGGCAATGCGCCGCGCCGCCAGTGTAGCGGATGAGAAAGAAGCCTGCGGGATATTGCTGGGGCAGGGGGCTCAGATCCTAAAATTCATCGAAACGCGCAATGTTCACCCCAGTCCGGATCGCCATTTTGAAATCGATCCTCAGGCCTTGATCGCTGCGCACAAAGAAGAACGAGCAGGCGGTCCGCAGCTCCTCGGCTATTTTCATTCGCACCCCAATGGCAAAGCAATGCCTTCGCAAACTGACAGAGACTGTGCAGCGCATGACGGGAAAATCTGGGCTATTGCAGCAGGTTACGATGTGACCTTTTGGCGAGATGAGCCAGATCGGTTTCAAGCGCTTTCATTCAGCGTGATTGCTGGCTAGTAGTCTTGGCCATGACATCACAAACTGATCTTGCCGCGCTTTTGTGTTCACGCTTGTGCCACGACATGCTGTCGCCTGTGGGGGCGCTTTCTAACGGGCTCGAATTGCTTGCAGAAGAAACCGATCCCGAAATGCGCGCCAATGTCGTTGAATTGCTGGAGCAATCAGCCAAAATCAGTACGGATAAACTGCGCTTTTTCCGCCTCGCTTTTGGCGCGGCGGGTGGATTTGGCGAAGCGGTCCCTGTGGAAGAAGCGCAAGAGGTTGTCACCGCGCTCGCTTCGGATGCCAAAGGGGTTGAGCTTAATTGGGCTATCCAATCCTCGAGCCTGCCCAAACCTGCGGTTAAGGTAATGCTGAACCTTGCGCAAATTGCTTTGGATGCGCTTGTCCGGGGCGGAACGCTCGATATTGGAGCAGAGTTGCGTGATGGGAATGTCGAGATTGTCGCAAGAGCTGCTGCACAAAAGCTCGCCTTTGATGAAACGATCGGGCGCGCATTGCATGGCGAATTGACCCATGAAGAAGTGTCTAGCCGAACGGCGGCGGCCCATATGGTTGCGTTGCTGGCACAAGAAATGGGCGGCGGGTTGCAATATCAGCTGACCGATGATGCGCTGGTGCTGGGTGCCGTTTTGCCTCAGCCCGAAGGCATGATTGGGTAAGCTCCAGATGGAACGCGATGAGCTTATCCATGACGTGGTGCCATCGCCAAATTGCAATGACCGCGCGCTGCCGATCAGTATGTTGGTTATCCATTACACCGAAATGAAGCCGGTCGAGACCGCTCTGGCGCGGCTCACAGATCCCGACGCCGGTGTAAGCGCGCATTATCTCATCAGCGAAGAGGGCATAGTCACTCAGCTGGTGCCGGAAGAAAAGCGCGCTTGGCATGCAGGCGTGTCGTATTGGCGCGGCCATAAGGATGTGAATTCGGCCAGTATTGGGATTGAGCTTGATCACCCGGGCCATGCTGGTGGGTATCGCGATTTCACCGATGCGCAAATCGAAGCGCTGCTGCCGCTGGCGGCGCGGATCGTCAAGACGCATGATATCCCGCGTGCCAATGTGGTGGGGCATTCTGATGTCGCGCCAGCACGCAAGATCGATCCTGGTGAACGCTTCCCTTGGGAGCGAATGGCTGAGTATGGTCTTTGCCTGCCTATACCCAAGAATCTGGGGACCGGTGATCCGTTTCCAAATGATGGAGCCTTTATGCTCGCATTAGAACGGTACGGCTATGACATTACGGAGCCGACCAAGACTATCGAGGCATTTCAGCGCAGGTGGCGGCCCGAAATCATTGATGGCCAGATTGATCAACAGATCAGCGCGATTCTTTGGCAATTGCTGCTTGATCGTGATCGCGGAGCCACTCGATAAAGAGAGTTAACATTACGTTATCATGAGGTAACATCCACTCCTCGCAAAAGCACCTATGCTCGCGCGCAATACGAGAATTCACGTATGGAGGGATACAACATGACTAAGAAGCTCGCTGCCGAGTTTTTCGGCACATTCTGGCTGGTGTTTGGGGGATGCGGATCAGCTGTTTTGGCTGCTGGTATTCCAGACCTTGGCATTGCTTATGCAGGCGTTAGCCTTGCTTTCGGTTTGACAGTGCTGACCATGGCCTATGCTGTAGGCGGCATTTCAGGCGGGCATTTCAATCCTGCCGTATCATTGGGCCTCGCGCTCGGTGGCCGGTTCAGCTTTGGTGAGCTTGTGCCCTATTGGGCAGCACAAGTCGTAGGTGCGTTCGCTGCGGGTGCGACACTTTACACAATCGCATCAGGTGTCCCTGATTTCGCCGCGGGCGGTTTTGCTGCCAATGGCTATGGCGAGTTTTCGCCGCATGGTTATACAATGATGTCAGCGCTGGTGGTTGAAATTGTGCTTACCGCTTTCTTCCTCATCGTCATTTTGGGATCGACCTCGGCCAAAGCTCCGGCTGGTTTTGCACCGATTGCAATCGGCTTGTGCCTGACGCTTATCCACCTCATTTCAATTCCGGTGACGAACACTTCGGTCAACCCAGCGCGTTCAACGGGCGTTGCGTTTTTCTCAGACAATGCGTTAGCCGTTCCGCAATTGTGGCTGTTCTGGGTCGCGCCGCTGATCGGCGCTGCTTTGGGAGCGATGATCTGGAAGCTGCTTTTGGCATCGGACGAAACGTAATAACTCACAATCCGTTTAACGGGGGAAGGGGCTGGCTTTGCAAAAGGCCGGCCCCTTTTGTATGGGCAAACACATCAGGGGGCCTGAGGCAGCCGCGTTTTCTTTTGGGAAGCGAGGAAAGTCCGGGCTCCACGAAGCAAGGGTGGCGGGTAACGCCCGCCGGGCGTGCTTGGAAACAGGCGCGCTTAGGGAAAGTGCCACAGAGAGTATACCGCCGATGGACCCTAAAGGTCACAGGCAAGGGTGAAAGGGTGCGGTAAAAGCGCACCGGGGCGATCTGGTAACAGCGCCCGCATGGCAAACCCCACCCGGAGCAAGGCCAAATAGGGGTCTCGCGCTGGCTTGACCGGCAGGGGAGTTTCGCCCCGAGGAGACCCGGGTTGGCTGCTAGAGCGGCTTGGCAACAGGTCGCCCAGATGAATGGCTGCCACCGCTTGGCTGGTCCTTAGGATACCGCAAGCGGAGACAGAACCCGGCTTATGATGGCCCCCTGATACTTTTCTAAGCAGCTGCTTCCATATCTGGATAAAGTTCATCCAGCGGGCGCGAGCGACCATCTGCGCAAACCAGCCTTACATGGTATCGCTTCAAGCGGCGTGGCTCGGGCACTCCGCAGGAATGCGCGATAACGCCAACTTCCTTGCGCATTTGCTCAACGAAATTGGCGACGCGCACGGCTTTATTGCTGGGATCAAGCCCGCGTTGGAGAGCAGGATCATGCGTGGTGATACCCGTTGGGCAGGTGTTCTTGTTGCATTTCATCGCCTGAATACAGCCAAGCGCAAACATGAAACCGCGTGCGGAGATGACGAAATCTGCGCCAGCGCACATGGCCCATGCAACCTCACTGGGTGTCACAAGCTTACCGCTCGCAACAATGCGGATGCGGTCCTTCAGTCCAGCGCGATTGCGGATATCGGCCATCATTGGCAGCGCTTCGCGTAGGGTTAAGCCAACATTATCGATAAGCGGCAAAGGAGCCGCCCCAGTCCCGCCATCTCCGCCATCGACGGTGATAAAATCAGGCGCGCTTTGCGGGCCGCGGCGGTTGATCTCCTTCATCAGCTCCTCAAGCCAACCATAGGCGCCCACAACCGTCTTAAAGCCCACAGGTTTGCCCGTGACTTCGCGGATATGCGCAATCGAATCGAGAAGCTCCTGCGTGTTGCCGATATCGGGGTGCCGGTTGGGAGAAATGGAGGCAGCGCGCGGTTCTATCCCGCGAATGGCGGCGATTTCTTCGTTCACCTTCTTGGCTGGAAGAATGCCGCCTTTGCCCGGCTTTGCGCCCTGCGATAGTTTGATCTCGAACATGCGCACTTGATCATAAGCGGCGACTTCGCGCAGCTTTTCATCGGACATTTTGCCGTCAGCATCGCGGACCCCGTATTTGGCAGTGCCGATCTGGAAGACGATATCCGCGCCGCCTTCCAAATGCATAGGAGATAGCCCGCCTTCGCCTGTGTTGAGCCAGCATCCTGCCTTTGCTGCGCCATGCGATAATGCGGTGATGGCAGGCTTTGAAAGCGAGCCATAGCTCATGCCTGAAATGTTGAAGAGCGATGGCGCGTTGTACGCGATGCGAGCCACGCCTTCGCCTATTGCCATAGACGGAGCATCGGAAGCGTCTTTCTCCAAAGTCGGCCATGGGCAATTGACGAAGATCGGAGTGCCAACAGGATCCAAATTTCGAGTCGATCCAAAAGCGACATTGGTAGAGTGGGCTTCAGCGGCGTCATAAACCCAATCGCGCTGCGCCCTATTGAACGGCATTTCTTCGCGGTCCATTGCAAAGAAATACTGGCGGAAAAACTCGCCAAGCTCGCTGAAGACATAACGCAGACGGCCAATAACAGGGTAATTGCGGCGCACCGCATCAGCTGTTTGAAACCGGTCGATGAAAAAGAGGATGATTAGCGTCAGCACAATCAGGCCAACGACCAGAATGAAAGCGGTGGAAAGTCCGCTTAGAACCGATGTCATACAATTCCTCCCTAGGTGCCTGATACGTTTTGGTTCGTATCAAAGACACCGGGAGGTTACATGGCTCCAATCAGCCTAGCAATCGCGAGTTATACCCGTCCGATGCTTGAATATTCAAAGCCTTCGCCGCGCATATCATCGGGATTGTAGATGTTGCGCAGGTCAACCATGACATGACCTTTGGCGAGCTCTTTGACCCTACCCAGGTCGAGAGCTCGGAAAGCATCCCATTCGGTGACGATCGCGACGGCGTCTGCGTTTTGAATCGCCTCGTATGGATCGCCGCACATGGTCACTTCTGGCATCAAAGGTGCAGCGATTTTCATGCCCTCGGGGTCATAGGCTGAGACTTGAACACCCGCATCCGTCAATGTCTGCGCAATCGCGATAGCGGGCGAATCGCGCATATCGTCGGTGTTGGGTTTGAAGGTAAGGCCCAGAAGAGCCGCCTTCTTTCCGCGAGCATTGTCAGCGCCGCCCAGCGCATCAAGCACTTTGCGGCCCATTGCGCGTTTACGGGTGTCATTCACTTTCACAACCGCTTCGACAATACGTGTGGGGCTGTCGTAATCTTCCGATGTCTTGAGCAGCGCCAAAGTGTCTTTGGGAAAGCATGATCCACCATAACCGGGGCCTGCATGCAGGAATTTGGAACCAATGCGGTTGTCCATCCCGATCCCGCGCGACACGTCTTGGACGTTCGCGCCCACTTTCTCACACAGATCAGCCATTTCGTTGATGAAAGTAATCTTGGTCGCGAGGAATGCGTTGGCGGCGTATTTAATCAGCTCGCTGGTGCGACGATTGACGAACAGGATGGGCGATTCATTCAAGAAAAGCGGGCGATACACCTCGCGCATCACGTCCCGGCCGAAATCATCTTCTGCGCCGATAACAATGCGGTCGGGGCGCTTGAAATCGCCAATCGCGGCACCTTCGCGCAGGAATTCAGGATTGGAGACCACAGAGACTTTGTGGCTTGTGCCGCTGTCCTGAAGAATGCGTTCAACCTCATCGCCCGTGCCTACGGGAACAGTCGATTTGGTCACTACCACGGCGTCGTTTGAAAGACTTGCGCCCACTTCCTTCGCCACTTGGTAGACAAAGGTTAGATCAGCGTGTCCATCACCGCGGCGGCTGGGGGTGCCCACAGCGATAAAGATGGCGCTTGCGTCTTTGATCCCTTCGGCAAGATCAGTCGTAAAAGACAAGCGGCCAGCGGCCACATTGCTTTCGACCAGCTTGTCTAGGCCGGGTTCATAGATGGGCATCACACCTTCATGCAGGCGATCAATCTTGCTTTGATCCTTATCGATGCACACGACATCGTGACCAAAATCGGCAAAGCATGCCCCCGAAACGAGCCCGACATAGCCAGAACCCACCATTGCAATCTTCATGTAAGATCAGCCTTTGAAATTGTTTTTACCGCAAGTGCGAAATGAGCGTGCCTGATTGCGCAAGCCGGTGAAAATGTGAAGTGCGCAAAGGTATATGTCCCTATCCAAACCAGATGGGTAGGGCTTTACTAAAGACTATCTGCGCCAGCGATCTCGATAGTCCCATTGGCATCGACCGATTGAATAATCCGCTGTGTTTCACCTTCGAGCACGAGCGCCGTTAGGACTCCTGAACGAAAGGCGCCCGTATCAACGCCGATCCGATTGCCGAGGTTCACAACATCATCGAAAATGGTGTGCCCGTGGATGACAACTTTTTCCAGCGCGCCTTGGTGGTTCAAAAATCGGTCTCTGATCCATAACATGTCCGCCCGTTTTTGGTCAGCGATTGCCACGGCTGGGTCAATACCTGCATGCACAAAGAGATAATCGCCAGCCACGATCTTTTCTTCAAACGCGTTGATGTAATTGCGTTCGTCCTCAGACACCAGATTGGGCAGCGCAGCAAACAGTTCATCCAGCGTCATCGCATCGAATTGATGCTTCGAAATGCCATAACTCAGGATGGTTTCGCGCCCGCCATGCTTTAGAAAATGGCGAAGGATATCGGGTTTCTCGAAGGATTCGAGGAACATATCCTCGTGATTGCCCGCAAGAATGCGAACGCTGCGCTGCTGTTGCCATTCGCGCGCGCGGCGGACTACGCCTGCGCTGTCTGGCCCGCGATCAACCAGATCACCCAGTAAGATCATGTGTGTTTCAGCATTGCCCTGCTGCTTATCGTCAGCTTCAATGGCGTCAATCAAGGCCTCGAACAAATCGAGCCGCCCGTGAATATCGCCAATCGCATAATAGCGCTCACCGGCTGGCACACTTGGCAGCATAGGGCTCGATGAAGATTTCGAGCTGAAAAGAGAACGCAATGATTTGAGCATAGTGGTCTGAGAGATATTCTTAGTCTGGTCTTCCCGGAATGGGAAAGAGGTGGTCTTTAACGCCGGCCAAGATGAGCCTTGACATTAAAACTCTGATCTCGGGATGAAGTGGCTCAATAGGCTGTGCGCACCATAACAGCAACACAACGAGATGCGCGGCTCCTTTGCAACTGGCGATGATGCAAATTCCCCACACTTTTGAGCGATTGGGCAAATCTGTGTAATTTCTCTTGCGCTGTCTTAGGAATATGTGCACGAAAGTTTCGCATTTCGATGAGACCGTCCCAAAAATTACGCGGCCTCGAGGTGTGCAGGTGGGACGAAGCAACCAACACACAACACCAAAATAGGGAAGTTGTAATGCTCACGTCCATTCGCGGCACTTTGGCCGCATCCGTATCTTTCGGAGTGCTCCTCTCAGCAACTCCAGCGCTTGCCAATGAGGCCGAAGCTATTGCTCTGGTCGATGCTGGTGAGACTATTGTGATTAACGACGCTGATGTTGTCGAAGCGCAAATCATCGAAATTTCCGACGCTGCCGAAAGCGCGCCAACTCTCATCGATCCATCAATCGATTGGTCTGCCCAATCAGCGGCTGCTGAACGGGCCAGTGCTCCTGTTGCAGATGAAGCCGCAAATGCTTTGGCTGATGACAGCCCGCTGTCATTCTCAGCGAATGTCGCTCTCGCCACAGAATATCGCTTTCGCGGTGTAAACCTTTCAGGTGGCAATTTCGCCATTCAGGGCGGTCTTGATCTTTCGCACTCATCCGGTTTCTACATTGGAACTTGGGGATCAAACCTTGATGAACAAACCGTAGGATACGGCTCAAGCGAGCTTGATCTTTACGGCGGTTGGAGCGGCAACCTGACTGATGCAGTGTCTGTCGATGTCGGCGCTATTGCTTACATCTATCCCGATGCTGGCCCGGGCGAATTTGACTATTACGAAGTTTATGGTTCGGTTGGCTTCAGCCTTGGCCCAGTCTCTGTGACGCCTGGCTTTGCCTATGCGTTCGATCAAGATTCGCTTGGCGGGACCGACAACACCTATCTCTACACCGATCTGAGCATTGGTATTCCTGACACGCCCGTTACATTGAACGGCCACTTGGGTTACACAGATGGCTTCCTGACTTTCACCAACGATAGCAAAGCAGTTGATTGGTCGATTGGTGCGGACCTCGCCGTTGGCCCTGTCACATTTAATGTGTCTTACATCGATGTTGAAAGCGATGCCTTGGTTGATCCGGGCGAAGTCTTTACCAGTGATGCGTTTGTAGCGACGGTAAGCGCGAGCTTCTAAGCCAACACGACACTACACGAATTTGGGCGCGGCCTTGCTTAGATGCAGGCTGCGCCCTTTTTTATGGCCGATGTTGCGTGTGTGGTCAGAGAAGCATAAATCGTCAGTCCGACTTCAAGGATGATGACCCGATGACGCAATTCCTCCATTCGATGATCCGAATAACGGATCCAGATGCTACGATTGAATTTTTCAAACTGTTCGGAGTGGAAGAAGTACGCCGCTTCGATGTTGAAGCCGGCCGGTTCACTCTCATCTTTCTGGCTGCGCCCGAACAAGAAGGCGTTGCTGAAATTGAGCTGACATACAATTGGCCACCCGAAGATGGCAGCGCGCCCGAAACCTATGATGGCGGGCGCAATTTTGGTCATCTCGCTTTTCGGGTGAAGGACATTTACGAGACCTGCCAGCGCGTTGCGGATGCAGGCCATACAATCCATCGGCCCCCGCGCGATGGGCATATGGCTTTTATCAAGTCACCCGACGGCATCTCTATCGAACTGCTTCAAGAAGGCAGCCTCGAACCCAAAGAGCCATGGGCAAGCATGGAAAATGTAGGCAGCTGGTAAGGCTGCCCAATATCAATTGCTTGTGGGTTGCGGCCCTTGATCATCGCATTCTGCATCGGTGTGCGTGGTTGTTAACCGCAGCACGATAAACCCTAGGATCGCAGAGATTGCTGAGCCCGTCAGGATCCCAATCTTCGCGCTTTCGATGAATGCTTCGTTGCCTGGAAATGCCAGACCTCCGATAAACAGGCTCATTGTAAAACCGATACCGCACAGGATTGACACGCCCCAAATCTCAGCCCAGCTGGCATTTTGCGGGCGGGGCGCAAATCCGGTCTTGTCTGCGGCAAACACAATGGAAAAGATGCCAACCTGTTTGCCAACCACAAGACCAGCCGCAATCGCAAGGGGCAGCGGATTGAGCAGCGCTTCGGCGCCCATACCTTTCAACGCGACACCGGCATTGGCAAAGCCAAAAATCGGAACGATCATATAGGCGCTCCACGGAGCAAGGCCGTGCTCTAGTTTTTCGAGCATGGAGCCGCCGTCCTTGCGATGCAAAGGAATAGTCAACGCGGCGACAACGCCCGCAATTGTGGCGTGAACGCCGGAATGAAGCACGCAATACCACAGCACTACAGCCGCAATGATAAAGGGCCAAAACGCGCTCACTTTCATCCGGTTCATCATGGCCATAACGGCCAAGACCGCAGCGGATGCCGCCAACCATTCGATATAGATGGACGGAGTGTAGAACACCGCAATCACAAGGACAGCGCCAATATCATCGACAATGGCTACGGTGAGAAGGAATAGACGCAAAGATGCAGGCACCCTGTTCCCCAACAGTCCTAAAACGCCCATCGCAAAGGCGATGTCTGTCGCAGCCGGGATCGCCCATCCGCTGGTATATTCTCCGCCGCCCGACACGGCTATGTAAACGGCTGCCGGTGCCAGCATTCCGGCCAAGGCCGCAATCATGGGCAATCGGCGGGCTGCTGGGTCAGACAAAGACCCGCACACAACTTCCCTTTTCACCTCGAGGCCAACGACGAAGAAAAATACGGCCATCAGCCCATCGTTGATCCAATAGTGAAGGTCTTTTAACTTCGAAATCGGTGTCCAGGGGAGCTTTCCGTAGAAAAGTTCTTTATATTCGGCCGACAAGGCGGAATTTGCTGCAAGCATTGCTGCTGCTGCAACCAATATAAGTAAAATTCCAGCTGATGCGTCGCCAACAAAGAGCGCGCGAACAGGAGCAAAGACTCGACGGAGGGGTTTGGATACTGGAGCTTGTTTGTCTGACATATGATCTATTTTGAATATCTTGTGCCGATTATGTTTGAACAGTGAGGTAAAGTGTATTCTGCTACGGGATCGGTAAGGGGTTTAGGTGGAAAACTGGGGGCTTTCGTTGTGGCAATTGTTGGCGCTTGTCCAACATGAATTGCTTTTATTCGCAGGCGTGTTCTTCCTGATCGGCGCGTTGGATGATCTGGCGATAGATGTGAGCTGGCTATGGCTGAAGCTTACCAGTCGGGCAAGGACTCCTGAACTCAATCGAACGGCATTGCAGCATCGAGAGTTAGATGGGCCCGCCGCAATCTTCATCCCCGCATGGCAAGAAGCCGAAGTGATTGGGGATACAATCGAGCATATCTTGTCGAGCTGGCCGCAAAGCCAATTGCGGCTTTACATCGGATGCTATCGCAATGACCCCGCCACCATCGAGGCCGCCAAATGTGGGTCCTTGGGCGACCACCGGTTGCGCATCGTGGTCCACGATCAAGAAGGTCCAACAACCAAAGCAGATTGTCTGAACCGCTTATACGAGGCTTTGCGAAGCGATGAACGACGCGGAAACTTTCGCTTTGCTTCGATTGTGTTCCATGACGCAGAGGACATGGTTGACCCAGCCGCCTTGGGATTGTTGAGCGTGGCAATTCACGATGGCGCAGACTTCGTACAAATCCCTGTTGAACCCATGGTGCAGGCCAACAGCCGGTTTTGTGGCAGCCATTACTGCGAGGAATTCGCCGAATCCCACGGTAAAGCCATGGTTGTTCGTGATGCGTTTGGCGCAGGTCTGCCCGGAGCTGGAGTTGGCTGTGCGATTTCGCGCCAGGCTGCGGGTTGGCTCGCCAATCGCGCTTTCCGGCCAGAACAACCTTTTGCCACCGATTCGCTGACGGAAGATTACGAGCTCGGCTTGAACGTTGCTGCTGCAGGCGGAACCTGCCGTTTCATTCGCGCGCGCGGGGCAGAAGATGGCAGGTTGATTGCCACTCGTGCATACTTTCCATCGAACCTTAGCACCGTGACTCGGCAAAAGACGCGCTGGATCCACGGCATTGCTTTGCAAGGGTGGGACCGAGTCGGTTGGAACGGCAACCTCGTTGAAACTTGGATGCGCGCGCGTGACCGGCGCGGGCCTATCACTGCCTTGGTATTGTTGATTGGCTATGCGCTAATTGTTCTGGCAGGGATTATCTGGTTGCTCGCCGAATTGGGATTAGCCCCTCAAATTGTCCTTTCGCCGGTCCTAGAGGTTCTTTTGATTGCCAACTTTGTCGCCTTTATCTGGCGGGCGATTTGGCGATTTGCATTCACCGCTAGCATTTATGGAATGGGGGAGGGGTTGTTCTCCATCGTCCGTATCCCGTTGGCTAATGTCATTTCGATCATAGCAGGGCGCCGCGCTGTCACCGCTTATGCACGCACATTGATGGGCCGGGCGATTGAGTGGGATAAAACGAGCCACTCACTTCATCCAGCATCGGACGGCAGACCAAAGGTAACGATGGTCTGATGGTGCGCTAATGGAAAGAAGTGCTGCGACAAAGCGGGGCGGGCCGCTCATTATGATTGCCGTGATAGGCATCGCTTGGATCGGTGCGCGTGCCGCGCTTTGGGAAAGCCCCCTTGCGCCTTCGCAAGCTTCACTGGCGAGCGCCGAAACCCATCCTAATAAGCAAAGCTCTGAGGAACTGATCAGCGCGTTTGAAAACCGGTATTCCTCCGCTGGTTCCAAATTTGATTTAGAACAGGTTATCGAGGATCAAGATCCAGAAAGCCTGCCGTTAGGTGCAATTGTTCGTGTACCAGTGCGCACAGATGTTATTCGCGTGGCCTTAAAACCTGACGGTGCGAGCCCCCATTCAAGCGCAAAATGGGCGGCCTTTGCCGATGATAACAGCGGTTATTCTTCGATGGCCCATGCAATTTTGTGGCGCGAGGCTATGGCCCAATCGGGGCGGAGGCAGCCGCACGGTGTGGGCTATAATCGTATTGCCTCTACCACCAGTTCTCCGACTCAAGGCTCTTCTCCCACGGCGCCCGAAACGCCGAGCGTCCCCAACAAAGCAGATCGTTGGGCGGTGGATTCGTGGAGCTTCTTTCGCCAAGGATCAGATACGGCACCCATCTCGCAAGGCCGCGTGCCCACTTACGGTGCAAGCCAAGCTGGAGCAAAACTCACCTATCGATTGGCACCCAAATCAGCGCATGATCCGCGCGTTTTTGTAAGGGCATACAGCGCGCTCATCGCCAACGGCGAAAATGAACTCGCAGTGGGCGGGTCAGCGCGTTTGTTTGCCAAAGTGCCGATCCGGCTTGCTGGAGAGGTGAGATATACCGATAGCCTACTTGGAAAGCGTTTCCGACCCGCAGCTTATGCCTTCACAGAAATCCCACCCATTAGCCTGCCCGAACGTTTCTCACTCGAAGCTTACGCACAAGGCGGATATGTCGCTGGCAGCGGATCGACATTCTTCGCCGATGGTCAAGCTGTCGCCACGCGCGAAGTGAAGAACTTCACCGCCGGAAGGCTAGGAAACGCTCGGTTTAGTATTGGCGCTGGGGCATGGGGCGGCGCGCAAAAAGGGGTGTATAGAGTGGATGTTGGCCCCACAATGAGGGTGGATATGTCCATTGGGAAAGTGCCGGCGCGCATCTCTGTTGACTGGCGCCAAAAAATCGCAGGCGATGCAGCACCAGAATCCGGAGTGGCGGCGACCATTTCAACCCGATTTTAAGCCTGCTTTCATCCAGCTTAGTCTAAAACACTGATGGTCAAGGCGGTGATCAGCCTAATAGGGCTGTGTAGCATTGGCATAAGCAGCGGGGATCATTGCGC
Organism: Pseudomonadota bacterium; assembly: GCA_038532855.1. Lineage (GTDB taxonomy): Bacteria > Pseudomonadota > Alphaproteobacteria > Sphingomonadales > Sphingomonadaceae > Erythrobacter. The sequence goes on along the minus strand of JBCAZT010000014.1, from coordinate 23,110 downwards.
CGCTTCCCTTCCAACCCTGCGCCCAGTGGAGTAGTTGACGATTATGGACGTCTACCTTCCCATCGCGAATCTATCGGTGAATGGCTTTGTTATCATCGTGCTTGGCTTTGGGACGGGCATTTTGTCGGGATTGTTCGGCGTTGGCGGAGGGTTTTTGACGACGCCTTTGCTGATATTTTATGGCATTCCGCCAACGGTTGCGGCCGCATCGGCGGCAACGCAGGTGACAGGCGCAAGCGTTTCTGGCGTTTTGGCGCATAGCCGCCGCAACGGGGTGGATTACCGTATGGGTGTTGTGCTTGTAGGCGGCGGCATAATTGGCGCTATGTTTGGCGCATTACTTTTCCGCGCGCTGCAATCGCTTGGGCAGATCGATGTGGTCATCAATATCCTTTATGTCCTGATGCTCGGCACAATCGGCTCGCTCATGATGCGAGAGGCTTTGGGTGTTCTTATGCCTGGCCGTATTGGCAAAACAGAACAGCCCCGCAAACGCCGTCACCACCCCGTTGTGGCAGCAATGCCTTATCGTTGGCGGTTTTACAGCTCGGGCCTTTACATATCCCCTATCGCGCCGCTCATTTTGGGAGTGGTTGTCGGCATATTGACGATGCTGATGGGTGTTGGCGGTGGGTTTTTGTTGGTGCCCGCAATGCTCTATCTTCTGGGAATGAGCGGAAACGTCGTGGTGGGGACTTCGCTGTTTCAAATATTGTTTGTCACTATGGTGACCACAATGACGCATGCATTGACGACCAAAGCCGTTGATATTGTACTCGCGGGGCTGTTGCTGATTGGTTCGGTGCTCGGTGCGCAATTTGGTACGCAGATCGCGCTGAAAGCGCGGCCCGAAATCCTTAGGCTTGTGCTTGCTGGGCTCGTGCTTCTTATTGCTGTGCGTATGCTGTGGGGTCTGGGTGTGCAGCCCGATGAAATCTACACGGTCAGCCCCTTGTGATGCGGTGTTTAAAGCTGGGGTTCTTGCTGTTTGCGGCGATTTTTGCATCGGGCCAGCGTGAACCCATTTTGGTGCCTGAAGTCAGCCAATCTCGTGTGGAAGTGCGGCAGGGTTTTACGGGCGCTGATCTGCTGCTTTATGGTGCAGTTATCGATCCAATTGGGATTAATGAAGGCAGCACGTACGACATTGTTGTTGTCTTGAAGGGCCCGACGGAACCCATTCGCCTGCGCGAAAAAGACCGTATCGCCGGGATTTGGATGAATTCGCAATCGTCCGATTTTCGGTCGGCTCCTTCCTTCTTCGCGGTTGCGTCTTCTGCCCCAGTAGAAGCGATTGTCGATGAACGCACCGCCGCCATTTATGAGCTGGGCACGAACTTTATTCAGCTTAGTCCTTCAGGCGAGATTGATCCTGAGCAGCAAAGCCGATTTTCGGCCGGATTGGTTGATCTGCGGCGCAGGCAGGAGCTGTATAAGGAAGATCCGGAAGGCGTGCGCATAAGCGAAGGCGTGCTGTACCAGGCGCGTATTGAACTGCCATCACATGTGACCACCGGACCATATACGGCTGAAACCTTCGCGATTGCTAATGGCCGTGTCCTTGCAAGTGCCACGGCAACCATAGATGTTGAGAAAGTGGGTTTGGAGGGGCGCGTTGTGCGCGCGGCGCAAGAGCGGTCATTCTGGTATGGAATGCTCGCTATCGTCCTTTCATTGGGCATGGGCTGGCTCGCCGGCAGATTGTTCGCACGGTTTGCGTAAACCGCTCAAATCTTGACGCGATTTTAACTTTGTCTCGGATAAATCCTTGATCGCATAGCGTGGCGGTCAAGACCGTTATGCGCTTCTTACACGAGGTAGCATTCGAATGAGCGATATGAGCCAACATAATTTTGAACCGGCGCAAGAGCAGGGATCTCCGCAGGCACAACCTGCTGCATCGTCCCACGACAATGCCGGAATGCCGATTGGAGTGGTGCTTGAGATTTCGGGTTCGGGCTCGCAGGTCGCCTTTGATCTTCAGCGCATTACCGAATGCATGGAAGATGACGACCCATCTATCGCTTTGGCAGGACAGGTCGGCAGTCAAATCAAAATCCGTGTGGGTGACGCATGGCTCCTCGCCAATGTTCGCGACCAACGCAAAGACCGCCGCACTGATGGCGGGATTATCGCCAATATCGACTTTCTTGGCGAGGGTAGCGAAGAAAAGCTCACGGGGCGCATTCACGGATTTAAACGCGGTGTAACCCGTTATCCCGTGCCCGGCGCGCTCGCATATCCTGCGACGACCAAAGACCTTGAACAGATTTACGCCAGTGATGGCCGTGCCAACATCCAAATCGGCACTGTTTTCCCAACCAAAGATATCCGCGCCGGTCTTTATGTCGATGCCATGTTGGGCAAACACTTCGCGCTCCTTGGTTCAACCGGTACAGGTAAATCGACCAGCGCCGCTTTAATCCTTCACCGCATTTGTGAAGCCGCGCCTCAAGGTCACATCGTCATGATTGACCCTCACGGCGAATATTCGGCTGCGTTTAAGCAGACGGGCCAAATCCTCGACGTCTCGAACCTTCAAATGCCATATTGGCTTTTGAATTTCGAAGAGCATTGTGAGGTTTTGCTCACCAGCAGCGGCAATGATCGTCAGACCGATATGGACATTCTCGCCAAATGTTTGCTCCATGCGCGCTCTAAAAACCGGCTGGCTGAAACCATGGGTAAAATCACTGTGGATTCGCCAATTCCCTACCTCCTTTCGGACTTTTCCAATGTTCTTCAAGACGAGATGGGTAAGCTTGATAAATCAACATCGTCAGCGCCATACATGCGGATCAAAGGCAAGCTTGAAGAGTTGAAAAGCGACCCGCGCTATCAATTCATGTTTTCCGGCATGTTGGTGGGCGATACGATGGCAGAGTTTATCTCGACCGTGTTCCGCATGCCCAGTAATGGCAAACCGATCTCAATCATCGATGTGTCAGGCGTTCCCTCCGATATCACTTCGACAGTGGTGGCGGTTCTTTCTCGCTTGGTCTTCGATTTTGCGATTTGGGGCAGAGAAGATAACACGCGTCCGATCTTGCTCGTTTGCGAAGAGGCGCACCGATATGTGCCGAGCGAGAAAAACTCTGACGGTTCGTCTGTCGGCAATATCTTGAGCCGGATCGCGAAAGAGGGCCGGAAATACGGTATCTCCTTGGGGCTTATTACCCAGCGTCCCTCCGATTTGGCCGAGGGCGTTCTCTCGCAATGCGGTACGATCATTTCGATGCGTCTTAACAATGATCGCGACCAAGCTTTCGTGCGGGCCGCCATGCCTGAGGGATCACGCGGCTTTCTCGATTCCATTCCCGCACTGCGCAATCGTGAGTGCATTGTCTGCGGTGAGGGTGTGGCTATTCCGATCCGTGTTTCCTTTGACAATCTTGAAGAACACAAACGCCCGGCGTCCGAAGACCCGAGCTTTGTCGAGCTGTGGAATGGCGGCGGCGGCGAAGAGGAAATGGTCGAGCGCGTTGTCTTGCGCTGGCGTTCGCAGGGGTAAGGGGCTTTGCCCGAGCTTCGGCTGACCCACCCCCAACCCCTCCCGCAAGCGGGAGGGGAGTGAGACTTGCCAGCTTGCTGGCTTTAGCAGCAGCGGGGTGGGCGCTATGTCCCACGACTGTCTCCATACAGGTGGATATGCATCCGATCACTCATCCTAAACCCGTGCTTGACGCATAGCGGGCTGAGCCATTCCTGCTTTTCGCGCAAAGCCTCGCTAGTGGTGCCTTCCGCCATCAAGAACAGCCGTTCTGCCAAAATTCCGTGCCGCTTTTGCAGCGCCAACACCTCGTTCACATCATCAGGCGTGGCGATCACAAACTTGAAGTATGCGCGCGGATCAACCGCATAGAAATCCAGCCGTTCATCGATCAATGCGAGCTCGGCCGGATTGCCCGAATGGGCAAGCTTGGGGCTGACATTGTATTGATCGACCCGGATATCGACATGGCTGCTCGCTTTGGTGGTGCCATTGGTTTCGATCTCCACCTCAATATCAGGCAGAATTGCGAGCATATCGGCGAGCGGCCCGCATTGCATAAGCGGCTCGCCGCCTGTGATAACCAGCCTTTTCTGCCCCAATGCTGCAAACTTTGCAGCGGCTATCTCAGGTGACACTTCCACCTGATTGGCCTTGCGATCAAACGTCACACCATCGCGGTGAGGGCGCTCATCGCCATCGAAATGCCAGGTATAGGCCGTGTCGCACCACGTGCAGGCAAGATTGCAGCGCGACAGCCGTATAAATGCCACGGGCACTCCAGCCGACGGTCCTTCGCCCTGAAGCGAGGCAAAGATTTCCGGCGCGCCGGTATCATCAGTGGCTAAAACCAGTCCCATAGACTTCCAACTCGCGAACTTGGCCCAAGTGTCAAGTTTTTAAAGATGCAGCTTGAGCGCCTGAAGCGCAGAATTGCCACTCCGTTAACTTGACCAACTTGACACTTCTCCAACAGGCATTTTGTCCTACAAATGGCGGAATTCTGCCAAGAATGAGCCCAAACCTAACTTGACACTTCTCCAACTCAATTACGCCCACGCAAACCCATTTTGCGCGCGGCACGGGAGCTATGATGGGTGATGTGTTAGTAGGAAAGGAACTGGAGATTGGCTTTAAATGCGGACGATCTGCTAACGACCCAATAGCCGCTACGGGGCAACAGAGAGGTCCTAAGTCGCATTCCCACGAGTATTGCATAGGCAATCATCTATCAGCATAAGACTTCATGGCTCCAATCCGCGCCTCCGAACCCAACGTCTTTGTTGACTCGTTACCTGACCCTGCATGGGTGGAGTGCCCAAATTGCGGAAAGCCAGCGCGTGTTGTGCGCAAACCACATCGATACCGCTCGCGGGCCGACGCGCGGGTGACCTGCGGGCACTGCGCTTATCGACATGAGGACGCCGATTTGTTTTGCGCGGTCCATTCCCCAAATGGCAGGGAAAGCGTGCAGCGTCAGGGCTGTGAGAAGTGCGGGGGCGACAAATTTGATTTCGCCGCTGCCAGACTCACTCGCCATGTTGCAAAGCTAACCTTGCATACGCGATGCCTTGGATGCGGCCATACGAACGCGTTTCCGGCACGCTCTGCGCCACGCCAAGTGCGTGAGGGGCACGACCACTGGTTCGGCCTGCCACTGGTGTTACGCGCTTCGTATGGCAAACGCCTAATCTGGGCCTACAACCTTGGGCATATCGACGCACTTGAAGGATGGATCGCAGCGAACCTGCGCGAGCGCTCCCTACAGGCTCACTACATGACGATGGCAGCACGCCTGCCGCGCTGGATGAAGGCTGCCCACTCGCGTCAACCCGTACTCCGAGCGCTTGCCAAGATGCGCGCTCAAGCCTTGAGAAATGGTCTCTCATAAGGGGAACTGCTCCAAATGCAGTCTCAGCCGCGAAAGCCATGAGTATCAGACAAAATGACGTGAACTAGTGGTCCGCTTCCACTCCCAAGTTCAGACGTGCCCCTCCAGCGAAGATTTGAATGGAAGCGAAATGGCGGTTTTTGCTTAGAAGGCACCTTTCCTACATCGCCAAGGCTCGCCAAACTCGCTGTCGGCTCTTTCAAAACTGCATCCCCTCACGCTCGCAAATTGCGTTCTATTTTGGAGAAGTGTCACCTTCGCTTTTTCGGCATAAGCGTATGGAATATCACATGACATCAGTGAAAAAGCAGGGTGGCACGGTGTCACCTTTGGTTGGAAATAATCGGAAAGTTCACCTTTGCGTTTGTGTACCTTCGTTTAGGCCCTATCCCAACCGCTCAAGAGCCGCTTTCAATCGCTCAACTTCGCCTGAATGGTGGGCGAAGTCCTCTCGGGCCTTTTCGACCGCTTCGGGCTTTGCGCGTTCAACGAAATTGGCGTTGCCCAATCGACCTTCCAAAGACCTCGCCTCTTTCTCTGAAGACGCGAGCGCTTTTTCTAGGCGCGCTTTTTCTGCGTCGATATCGATAATCCCTTCGAGCGGGATTACGAACATATCGCCCATTGCGGATACTTGCATGGCGGGGCCTGCGGGCGCTTCGCCAAGTGTCACAGGCGTGAGGCGCGCCAGGCGTTCAATCGCAGCGCTGCTGCGCTCGATCGTGCTTGCGGCGAGGTCTGATGCTTCTGGGAGGAACGCAGCCAGTTTCGCACCCGGCGGTATGCCAAGCTCGTTTTTGGCGCTGCGCACATTGGTGGTGAGATCGATCACCCAATCGATCGCATCGGTTGCTTCTTTGGAAACTTCAGCGCGGGGATTGGGCCAGCTTGCGGTGATGAGATCGTATTGGCGCTTTTCACCCCCACGGTAAGTGGCTTGGGCGTGCCACAGTTCCTCTGTGATAAACGGCATAAACGGGTGCAACATCACAAGGATCTGATCGAGCGCCCAGCCTGCAACCTCGCGGGTTTCCAGTTGCGGGGTCCAGTCCCCCTCCCGCTCGCGGGAGGGGTTAGGGGTGGGCGCGGCGCCACCATCCTCGCTTTGCTCGGGCCCACCCCCGACCCCTCCCGCAGGCGGGAGGGGAGTGAGGACCGGCTTAATCAGCTCTAGATACCAGTCGCAAAACTTGCTCCATGTGAACTGGTAAATCGCATTGGCTGCTGCATCGAAACGCAGATCGGCCATCGCGCTTTCAAGCTCGCTGCAAACTTGTTGAACCTCGCCAATAATCCATTGATTGGCGGCAAGGCGCGCGATTGGTGCTTTCAAAGTGGTGGATGCGTCGATGCCATTGGATTGGCAAAAACGTGTGGCATTCCAGAGTTTTGTTGCAAAATTGCGGTATCCCTCGACCCGCTTTTCATCCATTTTTATGTCGCGGCCCTGGCTCTCCATCGCGGCCATAAAGAACCGCAGCGCGTCCGCGCCGTATTGGTCGATGAGACCCAAGGGATCGACGACATTGCCTTTGGATTTCGACATTTTCGAACCATCGGCAGCGCGGACAAGGCCGTGGAGATACAGGCGCGGCCATGGGGCCTCACCCATATTGTACTGCCCCATCATCATCATCCGCGCATCCCAGAAAAACAGGATGTCGAAGCCGGATATAAGGAGGTTGTTGGGGAAGTGTTTTTCGAGCAGCGGCTGGCCATCTTCGGGCCAACCCAGCGTTGCGAATGGCCAGAGCGCGCTTGAGAACCATGTGTCGAGGACGTCTTCATCACGCGTCAAAACGACACCATCGCCAGCTTGTGATTGAGCTTCTTCTTCGTTCATTGCGACAAAGACGTTGCCTGCCTCATCAAACCAAGCCGGAATGCGGTGTCCCCACCACAATTGGCGAGACACGCACCAAGGCTGGATGTTTTCCATCCAGTTAAAGAAGGTTTTCTCCCAGGACTTGGGAACAATTTCAATCGTGCCATCGCGCACGTCTTTGATCGGTTTTTCAGCGAGTTTGGCAGCGTTCACATACCATTGATCGGTCAGCCAAGGCTCAATCACCACGCCGCCGCGATCGCCAAACGGGGTGGCGATTTGACGCGGTTCGGCATCGTGCTCGACCTCTTCGCCCTTTTTTGTCTTGGCGATATGAGGGATGAGAAGGCCAAGCTCTTTCAGCTGTTCAACCACCAATTCACGCGCGCCTTTTACCCCGTCGCGTTTAAAGCGGTGAAGGCCGATAAATTCATCTGGAACAAGGCTATCGGCGGTTTGGCACACATCGCCACTCCCATCGAGCATATTGAGCATGTCGCCAGCGGCAATGCCAGCGCGCTTGCCCACTTCGAAATCGTTGAAATCATGCCCAGGCGTGATTTTCACAGCGCCCGAACCCAGCTCTGGATCGGCGTGTTCATCAGCAACAATAGGCACGCGCCGCCCGGTGATGGGCAGTACAACATGCTTGCCCACTACGCTGGCATAACGCTCATCATCAGGGTGCACAGCAACCGCCATATCGGCGAGCATCGTTTCAGGACGCGTGGTTGCAACTTCAATGTAATCGCGGCCATCGGCGAGGGTCACGCCATCTCCCAACGGGTATTTAAAATGCCAAAAACTGCCCGCAATTGTCTGCTGTTCGACTTCCAGATCGGAAATCGCGGTTTTCAGCTTGGGGTCCCAATTGACGAGGCGTTTGTCACGGTAAATGAGGCCATCATTGTAAAGGTCCACAAATGTTTTGAGCACCGCTTTGGTGAAATGCTCATCCATTGTGAATTGTTCGCGGCTCCAATCCATCGAACAGCCCAAGCGGCGCAATTGGTGGGTGATCTGCCCACCACTTTCCGCTTTCCATTCCCAGACTTTGTCGATGAATTGTTCGCGAGTGTAATTGGTGCGTTTGTCTTGGCGTTCTTCCAATTGCCGTTCGACCACCATTTGCGTTGCGATGCCTGCGTGGTCCATGCCGACCACCCACAAAGCATCCTTGCCGCGCAGCCGTTCATACCGGATCACAATATCTTGCAGCGTGTTATCAAGCGCATGGCCGATATGAAGCGAACCTGTGACATTGGGCGGAGGGTTCACAATGGTGAAGGGCTCCGCATCAGGGCGTTCTGGGCGGAAACCACCGCTGGTCTCCCAATGTTTATACCATCGCGCTTCGATATCGGCGGGGCTGAATGTGGTGTCGAGTGTCATGAATTCTTTGCTTGATGCCCTAAAGTGTCTTGCAAAACCCCATGCCAACCCGGTGCGCTATAAGCAACATCTCAACACCTGAGCGTGCACTTCCCCTTGAGCTTGTGTGACATTATCCGCATATCCGTGTTCCGATGAACCCAGACGCGCAAATCTCCCTCTATGATGATGGGGCCGGGGGGACCGGGCTGGCTTTCGAAGGGGCCTTACTGGTTTCGAGCGTTGGCCCCTTGGAGCGTGAGCTTAATCAATTGGGCGATGCTGTCACAGCGATTGATCTGTCCAATGTTCATGAAATCGATACGGTCGGCGCATGGGTCGTCAGCCGATTGGCCGCTGAACATAGCGCCGCAATCACCGGAGCCAGCATCAGAGCGCAAAGGCTGCTTTCCGCGGTTGAGAGTGCCGCGAATGATGCCGATATCTCGCCTGCCCGTGTGCCCGTATGGGAACGCGTGCCGCGGGCCTTGGGCGAACAGGTTTACGATGCGCGCTCAGGATTATTGGGCGTAGTTAGCTTTTTAGGAGCCGTGCTGGTTGGTTTTGGCGCGCTGATCCGTCATCCATCGCGCTTCCCCGGCCGGCCCATCATCCGCCAGATGGAACTGGTGGGAGTGTCGGCCCTGCCGATCATCGGATTGATGAGCTTTCTCATTGGCATCGTAATCGCGCAGCAGGGCGCGGTGCAATTGTCGCAGTTTGGTGCGGAAACGCTCACTATTAATCTGGTTGGCCGGATCACTCTCAGAGAACTTGGCGTTTTGATGACGGCAATCATGGTCGCAGGCCGTTCTGGCAGCGCATTTGCTGCGCAAATCGGGACGATGAAGCTAACCGAAGAAATCGATGCGATGCGCACCATCGGGATTTCTCCGATAGAACGGCTGGTGATCCCGCGCATTTTGGCTTGCACCTTTATGATGGTGCTGCTGGGCTTTTATGCTTCAGCCATTGGCATCTTGGGTGGTGCGGTGATCGGCCAATTCTCGCTTGGTATTCCCTTCATCACTTTCCTTGAGCGGATACAGGAAGTGGTGCCGACGCATGATCTTTGGGTCGGCCTTGTCAAAGCGCCGATATTCGGTCTGATCGTCGCGCTTGCGGGATGTTATCATGGGATGCAGGTTCAGGGGAATTCCGAAGAAGTGGGCCTTCGTACCACATTGGCTGTGGTCTCTGCGATTTTTGCTGTCATCGTGCTGGATGCGTTTTTCGCGGTGTTCTTTACCGAAGTGGGTTGGGGCTGATTGATGAGCGATAGCCCACAAAACGCACATGAACGCTTTAGCGACAAGCCTCCGATTGTGGTTGAAGGACTGGTCAATCAATTCGCCGATTTCCGCGTGCATGATGGGCTCAATCTAGAGGTAAAACCTGGAGAGATTATCGGTATCGTAGGGGGGTCTGGCACCGGCAAATCGGTGTTGATGCGCTCCATCATCGGCTTGCAGCGTCCAACGGCGGGACGGATTGATGTTCTCGGCCGCACCATCACAGCGGTTGATCTGGACAAAAAAATCGGTGTGCGCAGGCGCTGGGGTGTGTTGTTTCAAGGCGGCGCTTTGTTTTCGACATTGACCGTTGGCGAAAATGTTGAAGTGCCTTTGCGTCAATTCTACCCCGAAATCAGCGATGAGCTTCGCAAAGATATTGCTCGTTACAAAGTACTTTTGTCGGGTTTACCGGAAGAGGCGATTGCCAAATATCCGTCTGAATTGTCAGGCGGTATGAAAAAGCGGGCTGGCCTTGCCCGCGCGCTCGCTTTGGACCCGGAATTGCTTTTCCTCGATGAACCCACAGCAGGGCTCGATCCCATTGGCGCGGCCGCTTTTGATCGGCAAACGCGCGAATTGAAAGAGACTTTGGGTCTAACCGTTTTCCTGATCACGCACGATCTCGATACGCTTTATGAGATTTGCGACCGCGTGGCCGTGCTGGCTGATAAGCAAGTGATCGCAGTGGGCACCATTCCTGAGCTGATGGCGACAGGACATCCTTGGATCGAAGATTACTTTAATGGTCCGCGTGGTCGAGCAGCGTCAGCGACGCATATGCGGGGGGAATAGGTTAGAATGCAAGGCAAGCTATTCACGCACGCCCATGGACATAAAGGCGCATTCGCGTCCATAGATGAAGACATGGGCAGGCAGATTTAATGGAAACACGGGCAAACCATCTGTGGGTCGGTGCGGTAACGCTGGTGCTTTTGGCAGCGCTGGCAGCCTTTATCATTTGGATTGCCCGGCTGGGGCAGGGTGAGCAGCGCGAATATGATATTTTGTTTGCGCAGAGTGTCTCGGGCCTTGCCAATGGGTCAGAGGTTGCTTTTGCAGGTGTACCGGTTGGGCAAGTGGCCGAAATTGCTTTGTCAGAGGACGATCCCGAATTTGTGCGCGTTCGCGTTCGCGTGAAAGACAAGGTGCCAATCCTTGTCGGGACAACAGCGACCATTCAGGCAAGCTTTACAGGCGTTTCAACAATCCTTCTTGATGGCGCGCGTAAAGATGCGCCGCCGATCACCTGCGAGACAACTGCCTGCCCAGAAGGTCGGCCTGTTATCCCGGCAGGACGGGGCGGTTTTGGCGAGATTGTCGCAAACGCGCCGTTGCTGCTGGAACGGCTGGCGACTTTGACAGAGCAGTTGAATGTTATCCTTGGGCCCGAAAATCAGGAAGAGCTTTCCGGGATACTCGCCAATTCCAATCGACTGACCAAAGAATTGGCGGATGCAGCGCCCCGTTTGGAAGGAACTTTTGCAGAGCTGGAAGTGGCTTTACGCGAAGCGGGCGAGGCTTTGGATGCGTTTGAGAAGGTTACTCTCACAACCGATCAGTTGATCAATGAAGAAGGCTCGGCTTTGTCTCAGGAACTGCGCGGTACTCTTTCATCGGCCAATGACGCGGCAGCAGCATTGGCTGCAACACTAGAAGACACGCGGCCAGCGGCACGCGCTTTGCGAGAGACGACATTGCCGGCAGCAGAGGCGACCTTGCAGGACCTGCGCACAACCTCGCGCAGTCTTCGTATCATCACCGAAAGGCTTGAAACCCAAGGGGTAGGCGCATTGGTAGGCAGCCAAGCCTTGCCTGATTACGAGCCGGAGGAGTAGCGCAGATATGACCATTCGCACGATAATCCGTACAGGCTTGGTGTCCGCCATTTGCGCTGTGTCTTTGACTGGCTGCGTTACAGTTGGCGTCGGCGGGAGCGGTGAACCCGTCACCAGTCTTTTGACTTTGCGCGCTGATGCGGCCGCGCCTGCCGGGACGCTTGCCCGTGCGGGCGGGGAGGATGGCGTCGGGGCAATAGCTGTGTTGATACCAGAAACACCTGCAAAGCTTGATGTGCTTCGCGTGCCAGTGGCGGTATCCGAGACGGAAATTGCCTATCTTCAGCAGGCCACGTGGGTGGAAAAACCTGCGCGATTGTTTCGCCGATTGCTGGGTGAAACGCTTCGCACGCAAACTGGCGCCTTGGTGTTGGACAGCGATGATACGCCGCTTTTAGCCGGGCGGATTGTGCGCGGCACGTTGCGCGAAATGGGATATGATGCGGGAACATCTTCGGTCATCATTCAATATGATGCCGTCGTTTCCATTCCCGATGGTGAGGTTATCTCGCGCCGGTTTGAAGCGCGTGAAAGCGGCGTTTCGGCAGAGCCCGGCGCGGTTGGTGACGCGCTAAACCGCGCGGCCAACATTATAGCAGGTGAAGTTGCAGCATGGGTTGCTGAAGCCAGCTAAAACCTTCGCGTCAACCTTTTGCGGCCTCAACAAATCGGTGTGCAGTAAGAAAGTCTTTCTCGCGTTTTGCAAGGCGTTCATCCGCTTCGGCATCGCGGCCCCATTGCTCAGCCTGCCATTCCTCTTCCAGATTGGCGGCTTGCCACAATTTAAGTGGTTCGTGATGCGCTTCGGCAGCGCTTAAACCTATGATGAGCGAAGCAGCCAAGTTGGTCATGGCTTCAATACCTGCCAGCGCGAAAGGGGTTTGTTTCTCCAGCTTCGATTGCAGCAGCGCGAGCGTTACCTCTGATTGAGGCTTGTGGATGATCCCGCTGATCCGCGTGAACTCGGCACCCTCGCGCGCTTCAAAGCCGGCGACGATTGGCTCCCAGACTTCCAATTGGCGCGGATATAGCGGTTCGTCAGGATCGGCGCGATAAAGCAGCGTGTCTGTGTCTCCATAAGCTGTGAGCTTGGCAGCGATATCCGACTGTGTGGGAGTGATAATGTCGATCGCATAGTCCGCCATATCGCGCATCGCGAAAAGCGCAGGGTCAAGCTTTTCACCTTGCTGGTCCCATTCCTTGGCAAGCAAGTCGGCAAGCGCCTGAGTTGGCACAATTTGCGGAGCTGACCTAACCGTTTTTATCCCGCGCCCATCCAACGCAACCTGCCAGCCGCCCGCCGCTTTAGTGACAGTCACTTGATCATAAAACCGCTTCATTTCTGGCCTTTATCATCCTGAGACTTGTAGTGTTTGGCCAGATAATATGGTCCAAAAAAGAAACCGAGAAAGCCGCCTAAGGCCAACAAGACCGACATAGCATAGGGCATGTCGACCGCGTTTTGCGCGCCCGCAATGCCGATCATCAGAACTGCAAGCGAGGCCAAACGCATGGCGTTGATGAGAATAAAACGCTTGCCTGCGTGCTCTTCAGCCTTTGGGTCGGGCAAGGGGGCGTCCGTCATGCTGCACCGCCTAGCAAAATGTCTTTGAGCTCAGACACCGTGTTTGCAATCTGCGCCGCGCCACATTCGCGCAATTCTTGCGGTTCGTGATAGCCCCAAGCAACCCCAATGGCGCGCACATTGGCCTCGCGCGCCATTGCGATATCAAAACTGGTATCACCTATCATCACGGCATCGGCAGGTTGTGCGGCTGCTTCAAAAAGAGCGGCCTCCAGCATAGCGGGATGGGGTTTCGATGGGTGGCGATCAGCGGTTTGCAGCGAGACGAATAGGTCGGTGAGGCCATGCACTGCAAGGCAAGCGGAAAGCCCTCGATCAGACTTGCCTGTTGCAACCGCAAGAGCCCACCCCGCATCGTGCAAGCTATGCAAAAGCTCGGCAATGCCATCATAAAGCGGCTCATTCAGCAACCCTTTTTCGCGGCGCGCGCGGAAGATGGATTTGAAGGATGTCACCACTTCGCGCATTTGATCATCGTCAATATCCGGCACAAGCTCGCGCACAGCGACAGGTAAGCTCAGGCCGACCAGCCGCCGCACCTCATTGGTATCAGGGGCGGGCAGGCCCGATTGTTGAAAGGCCTGATCCATCGACCAGCACACATCCGCTTGGCCATCAACCAAGGTTCCATCGCAATCGAAAACGGCAAGTTTGGTCACTTACGCCGGCCTTTGGGTTTGCCTCTCGCTGCCGCTTTTGCTTTGGCTTTCTTCCTTGCGCTGCCCGCTGATGTTGCTCGGCTGCGCCGTTCGCCCCGGCGATCTTTGCGATACTGCTTGGCGTGTTGGCGGGCTGCTTGCTTCTTTTGTGCAGGCGTGCGTTCGGGCGCCTCATCACGCATGGGGGAGGCATCGCTATCGTGAATGTCGAAGCCCAAAGCTTCCATAGAGGCTGCGAAATGTTCGGGTAGGTCGGCGGTAACATCCAGCTTTCCGCCCGTTCCTTTGCTTTCCGGTGTGCCGATAATCAGGCGGCGCGCGTGGAGGTGCATTTTGCGGCTGATGGAGCCTGTCAAAAACGCATCAGGCCCGCCATATTTGCCATCGCCCACAATCGGGTGACCAATCGCAGCCATATGAACGCGCAATTGGTGCGTGCGTCCGGTTAGCGGTTCTAATTCGACCCAGCTTGCTCGGTCTGAAGCGCGATCCACCACACGATACCGCGTTTTGGCAGGCGCGCCTTCTTCTTCATCGACATGCATTTTCTCGCCGCCAGTGCCGGGTTGTTTGGCCAGCGGTGCGTCAATGGTGCCTTCTTTCACCTCGGGGCGGCCCACCACCAGCGCCCAATACACTTTGCGCGCGCTACGGCCTGAGAAACGCTTCGAATAGCTCGCCGCGCTTCCTGGAGTTTTGGCAATCAGCAATACGCCTGATGTGTCTTTATCGAGCCGGTGGACAAGGCGAGGACGCGCTGTCTCGTCATCCTCTACAAAGGCGTCAAGCAAGCCATCGACATGGCGGTTCTGCTTGCTCCCCCCCTGTGTCGCTAGGCCGGGTGGTTTGTTGAGAACCAATGCTGATGGCGTCTCGCGGATCACCATGTCGCGCGCTTGCGCTTTGTCTTCTGCTGACAATTCGCGGCGTTTGCGAGGGGGTTTTCCGCCAGGCTTGGCTTCGCCTCCCGGGGGGACACGCAAGACCTGGCCTGCGGCAATCCGATCTTCAGGCTTGGCGCGTTTGCCATCAACCCTGATTTGGCCGGTGCGAGCCCAGCGCGATATGGTGGCAAAGCCGATTTGCGGAAGGTTGCGCTTGAACCAGCGATCAAGACGCACACCATCGTCATCTTCGGTGACGGTGAATTGGCGCACAGTGTCTTTTGCTGGGTCTTTGGATTGTTGATTGGTCATGCAAGCCCCCGAGCCATTATCAGCCCCGCATAAAGCGCGCCGATACCTGCCAGCACAGACACCAAAATATATGCAACGGCCGATCCATGCGCCCCGCGTTCTGCGAGTAAAAGCACTTCAAGGCTAAACGCGCTGAAGGTTGTGAAGCCGCCCAACAGGCCGACACCTAAGAGCAGTCGAACGCTTTCATTGGCTGCGCCGTGACGGGCGAGCCATCCGAACAGAGCTCCCATCGCAAAACAGCCTAGCACATTTGCGGCCAAAGTTGCCCAAGGAAAACCCGCGCCAGCTCCTGTCCAATACGTCACCGCACGGCCCAATTGATAGCGCGCCACAGCGCCTATAGCACCGCCCGCTGCAACATAAATGGATGCGAGAAAAGGAGATTGGGTGAGCGCGCTCATCTGCGACCCCTTAGCGATGCTTGGCGTCCATGCCTAGCGCAGCGGCCGATCAAAACCGTTCACTATCTTGCCAAAATGGGACGATTGGACTAGTGGGCTCCTATTCGGAGCGCGACCCTTGCGGGATTCGCGCCTCTTTTAGCAACAGTTTTGCGCGTAATGCCGCGGGTTTGTGCGGCCAATACGCGTTTTGAAAAGGTAGTGTTCGTATATGCAAATCATGGTTCGCGATAACAATGTCGATCAAGCGCTTCGGGCTCTGAAGAAGAAACTTCAGCGCGAAGGCGTCTATCGCGAGATGAAATTGCGTCGTCACTACGAAAAGCCAAGCGAAAAGCGCGCCCGTGAAAAGGCAGCTGCTGTGCGCCGTGCACGCAAGCTTGAGCGTAAGCGCATGGAGCGCGACGGAATTAAGTGATCCTTACAGGCGATCAGGTGGAAATCCGCTTGAACGCCTCTTTCGGATAAGCCATTAGGGCGCGGTATCATTCCGCGCCCTTTTGTTTGGGCGTTCTACCTTTCATTTAGGATCAATAATGGCAGAAGTAACCCGTGTTCCGATCCAGCCAATTGCGCAAGGATCGCTCACCAAATTGTGGCTTGGCGTTTTTATCGCCATTTTGGTCGGTGCAGGCATTGCGTGGGCGGCTGTTCCCAAAAGCCTTAAAGTGGAAACTCTGGTCGAAGGCGAAGGCGAGTTCGCGCAAGAAGGCGATCTGGCCTTTGTGAAATACACCGGCACTCTTGCTGATACAGGCGTTGAATTTGACAAATGGCGTCCGGAACAATTGCCAATTCCTGGTATATTTCCAGAAGGCACTGCGTTCGAAATTCAAAAAGGCGCTGTGGTTGATGGCTTTTTTGAAGGCCTTCAGCAGATGAAAAAAGGGCGGCAAATATAAGCTCTACATCCCATCTGACATGGCCTATGGCGCGACGCCGCCTCCCGGCAGCTCAATCCCGCCCAATTCTGATCTTATTTTCGAAGTTGAGATGGTCGATTTCTTCAATGAAGAGCAGCTGCAAAACCGGATCAATATCATGCAGCAGGCCATTCAGGCGCAAAATCCCGAAGGTCTTGGCGGGCCGGGTGGACCCGGTGGCCCCGCAGGTGGTCCGCCCGCAGGTCCTCCTCCGCCGCCATCTGGTCCTGCCGTTCGTTCCCCCGGTCCCTGATTGAAAGGCGATTTATGTCTGTCGACAAAAAAACCGTCGCGAAAATCTCCAAACTTGCGCGCATCACTATGGATGATGCGGCGCTTGAGCAGATGGTGCCAGAGCTGAACAACATCCTCGATTGGGTAGAGCAATTGGGCGAGGTTGATGTGAGCGAAGTGGAGCCGATGGCAGCTGTCATCCCCAACGCTTTGACTCTGCGCGAGGATGTGGTGGATGCGGACCCACAAACGGCCGGTGGCAAGCGTGATGACGTTCTCGCCAATGCGCCTGCCGCAGAGCATGGATTCTTTGGCGTGCCCAAGGTGATTGAGTGATAGTTTTGAATGTCGCGCCTTTTGTTCCCCTCCCGCCTGCGGGAGGGGTTAGGGGTGGGCAGGAATTGATAGCCTCCGCGCGTGGAAAGGCCCACCCCCGGCCCCTCCCGCAGGCGGGAGGGGAGACAAGATGACTGATTTTACTGAACTCGGCGTAAAAGATATCCGCGATGGCGTTGCATCGGGCGATTTCACCGCGCGCGAAGTGGCAGAGAGCTTTAACGCTGCCGTGGAAGCAGCAAGCGCTCTGAACGCTTTTATCGTTGCCACACCCGACCATGCGCTTTCAGCAGCAGACGCAGTGGACGCCAAGCGTTCCAAAGGCGAGGCGCTGGGTGCGATGGGCGGTGTGCCGATTGGCATGAAAGACCTTTTTGCAACGCATGGTGTGCAGACGACAGCCGCCAGCCACATTCTGGAAGGTTTCTCTCCCCAATATGAAAGCACCGTTTCGGCGAAGCTGTGGGATGCGGGCGCAGGCATGCTGGGTAAGCTGAACCTTGATCAGTTTGCCATGGGTTCCTCGAATGAAACCAGCTATTTCGGCAATGTTGCATCGCCATGGCGTAAGGAAGGCAACAATGCCGCTATGTCGCCGGGCGGTTCATCAGGTGGGTCTTCGTCCGCCGTTGCCGCTCGCATTGCGCCTGCGGCCACTGGCACGGATACTGGCGGTTCGATCCGCCAGCCAGCTGCCTTTACGGGCATTTGCGGGATTAAGCCGACCTATGGCCGCTGCTCGCGTTGGGGCGTGGTGGCGTTTGCTTCCTCACTCGATCAACCCGGTCCCATGGCGCGCTCGGTTGAGGATTGCGCGATTATGCTGGGCGCTATGGCGGGGCATGATCCCAAGGACTCAACTTCGCTCGATGTTGCAGTGCCTGATTGGGAAGCGGCTTTGTCTTCCGATCTTACGGGCAAGAAAATCGGCATTCCCAAAGAATACCGGATGGAAGGCACCGACCAGGCTATCCTTGATAGCTGGGAACAGGGCAAAGCGATGCTGAAAGATGCGGGTGCTGAGATTGTCGATATCTCGCTGCCGCACACAAAATACGCGCTGCCCGCCTATTACATCATCGCGCCAGCTGAAGCGTCCTCTAACCTCGCGCGTTATGATGGCGTGCGATATGGTTTGCGCGACTTGCCAGAGGGTGCTGGCCTCCAAGATATGTATGCCGCGACCCGCGCAGAAGGGTTCGGCGATGAGGTGAAGCGCCGCATTCTGATCGGTACTTATGTGCTGTCGGCTGGTTTCTACGATGCCTATTACACTCAGGCGCAAAAAGTGCGCGCATTGGTGGCACGCGATTATGACCGGGCATGGGAAGCTTGCGACCTGATCCTCGCGCCGACAACGCCGACCGCATCATTCCCGCTGGGCAGTCTTAATGATGACCCGCTGACGATGTATCTGAACGACGTGTTCGCGGTGCCAGCCTCGCTTGCGGGGCTGCCTGCGATGAGTGTGCCTGTGGGCGTTAATCCTGATGGACTGCCGCTTGGACTGCAATTGGTGGGCAAGGCGTTTGATGAGCAGGGTGTGCTTGATGCAGGTCTCGCTATTCAGGAACGTGCCGGGTTCAAAGCGGCTCCGGAGAAGTGGTGGTAAGATGACCGGAGAGATCATCTACGCGACCATTTTTATGGTCTGCTTCGTCCTTTTGGGCGGCGTGGTGATGTTTCTCTCCAGAACGATCGACGCTGGCGAAGCGCGCTTTGACAGTGAGACGGGTGAGCAATTGCCCGATGAGGAAGACTAATTGGAAGAGCTCATTATTCTTCCTTTGCTTTTGGCGCTTGCCGTCGCGGAATGGGTCGTTTTGCTTATTGCCGATCTGGTTGGCCTCGCAATGGGCTTAGGTTGGCGGCACTATTCTAAGAAGCGCGCTGCGCAAAAGGCTGAAAAGAAAAGACTGAAAGAGACTTTCGAATGACTGAATACCGCATCCAAGGCGCAACGGGTGAATGGGAGGTCGTGATCGGCCTTGAAGTTCATGCGCAGGTTACCAGCCAGTCCAAGCTGTTCTCGGGCGCCTCCACCGCCTTTGGCGCGGAGCCGAACAGCCAAGTCAGCCTTGTCGATGCGGCGATGCCGGGGATGCTGCCTGTACCCAACCGCGAGTGCATCCGTCAGGCCGTGCGCACCGGCATGGCGATTGAGGCTGAGATCAACAAATGGTCGCGCTTTGATCGCAAGAATTACTTCTATGCCGATCTCCCGCAAGGATACCAGATCAGCCAGCTCTACCACCCTATCGTGGGGGAAGGATCGCTGCTGATCGAAGCGGATGAGAAACACGACATCCCAGAGGATAAAACCATCGGGATTGAGCGCATTCACGTGGAGCAAGATGCGGGCAAGCTGATGCACGATCAGCATCCCACCATGTCGTATGTTGATTTGAACCGTTCGGGCGTTGCCTTGATGGAGATTGTCTCCAAACCCGATATGACATCCCCTGCCGAAGCGGGTTCTTACGTGCGCAAATTGCGCTCTATCTTGCGCTATGTGGGCTCTTGCGATGGCAATATGGAAGAAGGCTCGATGCGCGCCGATGTCAACGTGTCAGTGCGCAAGGTTGGGGCAAGCGAGCTTGGCACGCGCACTGAAACCAAGAATGTGAACTCTGTCCGTTTCGTGATGGCTGTGATCGAGTATGAGGCAGCGCGTCAGGTCGATGTGCTCGAAAGCGGCGGCAGCGTCGATCAGGAAACGCGCCTGTTTGATGTCGCAACCGGGACCACGCGGACGATGCGCTCGAAGGAAGACGCGCATGATTATCGCTACTTCCCCGATCCCGATCTGCTCCCGCTGGTGCTTGAGGATGAGTTTCTTGAGGAATGCCGCGCGAGCTTGCCGGAACTCCCCGATGCCAAACGTGTGCGGTATGAAACCGAGTTAGGCCTCACCCCCTATAATGCGCGCGAATTGACCGCAGAGGTTGAGACATTTGCGCGGTTTGAAACGCTGCTTTCAGCGGCTGCAAGCGCCATTGGCAAACCTGAAACGAAAATCGCAACGCAGGTTGCAAACTGGGCTCTCTCTGTTGCACCCGGCGTGGTGAAAGGCCTGGGGGATGAGGCGAACCTCACAAACTCTACACCCGAAGCGCAAGCTGCAATCCTTGCGATGCAGGACAAAGGTGAAATCTCAGGCGGGCAGGCCAAAGAAATCTACGAGATCGTCCTAAAGGAAGGCGGTGATCCAGCGGCGATTGCTGATGAAAAGGGCCTCAAACAGGTTTCTGACACAGGCGCAATTGAAGCGGCTATCGACGATATTCTGGCGAATAATCAGGATAAGGTTGAGCAATATAAGGGCGGCAAAGACAAGCTGTTCGGCTTTTTTGTCGGCCAGACGATGAAGGCCATGCAAGGCAAGGCCAACCCGCAGGTTGTCAACCAGATCCTCAAGGACAAGCTGGGATAATTCTCGGGCTTAGCGTGCTGTTTTTGCTCATCGCTGCCAGCTCAACCCACAAGATTTAACTTGTCGAATCCCCGTTTCCTTGCCAATTCTCTTGGCGGATCAAGGGGGATTTACCAATGAATGGAACAATGAAATTCGCGCTCGGCGCGCTGGGCGCCACGTGCCTTGCGTGGGGCACGCACGCCGCATCAGGCGCTGGGTATATTGATGGCATTGAAAGCGACGCCAAAGCCGCTCTTAAAAGTGGCGGCTATGAGGGCGTAAACCTTGAAATGGAACGCGAGCCTTCATTGAAGCGCATCGCGATTTTGTCAGGCGTTGATGACCCTGTGAAACGCATGGAAATCAAAAAAGCGCTGATGGCGAGCGATGCCAATTTGTTAGATGTGCGCTGGGCTGATGAAGGCGCTCCGGCAGAGGATACCCCTGCGGTCGCCGATGCTGATGCAACGACAGGCGCAAGCGCTGAGCAGGTCGCAGACTGTCAGGGTGATATCGACGCCTTTATGGAAGGCAAAACGATCAATTTTGAATCGGGCAGTGCCTATCTTGCTCCTGCTTCTGTTGAGATTGTCGATGGCTTGGCTGAAAAGCTGGCATCGTGCACCGGGATGAGCGTCGCTGTGAGTGGTCACACCGATGCAACCGGCTCTGCTGAAGTCAACCAAACATTGAGCCAAGCGCGCGCGGATGCGGTTTCTGCAGCACTAAGCGAGCGCGGCGTGGGTGCAGCTCGCATTACCGCGACAGGATATGGCTCGAGCCAGCCACTGATTGCCGATGATGGCGCAAACGCAGCCAATCGCCGGATCGAATTTACACTCGCAGCTGGCCAGTAAGGGGGGAGATTATGGGACTTTTTATCGAGAGCTGGATCCTCGTGATCGTCATGTTTTTGCTCGGGGTTGGCCTTGCATGGCTGATCTGGGGCCGCAGTTGAGACGCGAAGGGGGATTTGAGAAATGATTGAACTGTTTATGGATAATCCGCTTCGTATGATCGCCGCTTTTGTGATCGGCGTTGCAACGGGCTGGTGGATATGGGCGCGCCTCTCGGCGGCTTCATCGGCTGAGGCTGAACATGTGCAAGCGGCGCCACCGCCACCGCCACCGCCACCGCCTCCGCCTCCGCCTCCGCCGCCACCTCCGCCGCCGCCTCCGCCGCCGCCGCCTCCGCCGCCTCCGCCGGCTCCAGAGCCGGAACCGGTTGCACCTGTAATGGCAGCGGCTCCCGTGCAAGCAGCTGAAGGCAAGCCAAAGATTGCCGCAGCCGTTGGCGAGCCCGATGATCTGACACGGATCAAAGGGATCGGGCCAAAGCTTAATGATCTGTGCCATTCGCTGGGCGTCATGCGGTTTGACCAGATATCAAAATGGACTGCAGCCGATGTGGCTGAGGTGGATCAATACTTCAAAATCAAGGGCCGCATTGACCGCGATGATTGGGTTGCGCAGGCCGAATTGCTTGCCGCAGGCAGGGATGGCGAACACGCCGAGAAATACGCCATGAAAGCGCCGCCCAAAGGTCTTTCATAGAGCGGACAAACCGACGGGCTTTAGCCCGAACGCAAACCCCCGGTCGAGCGCCGCGCTCTTCCGGGGGTTTTGTTTGGGGTGGTTTACTGATGGCACCCCTTTTAAAGATAGGGCCCCAATGTCGCTCAGATACAATGGATAACACAGATCCCTTGGTTACCGTTCGCCCGTTAGTCAAATAGGGGTGAATTTCCATGCATAGAATGATTGCGCGGTTTATCGCTGCGTCTGTGCTTGCCAGCGCTGTAACCATGCCAGCTGCGGCACAGGAAAGCGTTCAAGAAGAGAAAAAGACGGATGAGGATTGGCGCGATTGGTTGCCTGATCCAGCAACGTTGAAAATGCCTGAGCTGGAATTTGAAGCCAGCGAGAATGACATTAAGAACTACAAGAAATATTACTATTTCAACCGCGCGGACACGACATTCGAGGAAGCGCTGATTGATGTGCGCGAATGCGATGAGCTTGCGCGCGGACTTGCGGTTGGCAACTATTATCCTGATGCTGGAACCACTGCCATCTACGGTGTCGGCGGCCTAGTTGGCGGATTGATTGGCGGAGCGATTTCGCAAGCCATTTATGGTTCGGCAGAAGCGCGCGCCAAACGCCGCGTCAACATGCGCCGCTGTATGCATTTCAAAGGCTATGCCCGCCACGGTCTGGCAAAAGACCTTTGGCAGGAATTCAATTTTGAAGAGGGCAATTCTGACGTTGCCGAGGAAGATCGCCAAAAGATGTTGGCTGTGCAGGCGCTGGTCGCATCAAGCGATGGCATTACGGCGGAGAATATCGGACTATGAAACGGACAATTTTGAGCCTCGCTCTTGCATCGATGGCGCTGTGTGCGCCTACAAATCCTGCCATTGCTCAGGATGACGAGCCGATTGAGATCGACACTACGATCATGAAGGACAAGAAAGAGGTGCCGCTGAACCCAGATAAGGCGTATATCTTGCTACAAACGCCCAGCGCAGTTCCGGCAACTTTTTTCCGCGTGCCCACTGAGGATGAGCGCGCGTTCCATAAGGAACTCTACAACGCGGCTTACGATAAAGCCTATGCCAAATGGGAGAAACGGGTCGCTAAGTACGAAGCGCG
>JBCAZT010000013.1:0-37918 GCA_038532855.1 Pseudomonadota bacterium | reverse complement strand
ATGCAGGTGGCCGATAGCGCTTCACGCGTTGGCGAAAATGACGTTTTGGTTGCCCGCAAAGTGTACGAGGATGACATCAATGATGTGTTCTTGGGCGCGGAAAAGCTGGGCGACGGCATAAACCTGATGGAAAATGGAAGAGTCATCCTTTCCAGTCTGCAAACCTATGATCCTGATCCGGACGATGGGGAGTTTGAATTCAATCAAACTATCGGTTGGCAGCGCTGCCGAGGTGCGAAGAATGTCGAATCCTCATACGGGGAGGAAGGCGACGGCGCTGATGATGATAGCTTCCCTGGCATGGGGGAATCCGGTGAAGAAATCACCGCTGCACCTGGCACCGCTGTTATGTTTGTCGAGGTATCGTACACCTACGATTCCATAACATATTTCGACTTCCTCGACGGAAGGGAAATTTCATACACCGCTGCTTTCAACATCCGTGATAGTCGGGATCTCACCCAGCTATACAAAGAAGATCCGGACGATGATGTCGCGGATTGCTCAGAGTTTTCGGCGACCTAACGGCTTAGGTTTCCCAAAAAAATAGGCGCGCAAACCACCCCCCGGTTTGCGCGCCTATTCGATTTCAGCTGTGTCCCTGCTCAATCAGGAATAGCAGACCTTTTTCGCGGCCGTCACAATGCGATCCGCATCGATCAGTGCCAGCTTTTCTAGGTTTGCCGCATAAGGCAGCGGCACATCCTCGTTGCAAACCCGCAAGACGGGCGCATCAAGGTCGTCAAAGCCTTCTTCCATGCACAATGCTATAATTTCGCTCGCGATAGAGCATGTCGGCCAGCCTTCTTCAGCCACGACCAATCGATTGGTCTTGGCAAGGCTGGTGAGAACAGCTTGCTTATCCAGCGGACGAAGTGTGCGAAGATCGATCACTTCGGCATTGATACCCTCACTTGCCAAAGTATCCGCCGCTTCCAAAGCGAGCCCCACGCCGATGGAATAGCTCACAATCGTGACATCGCTGCCTTCACGCATAATACGCGCTTTGCCGATGGGGAGGACGTGATCATCAAGATCAGGCACATCAAAGCTGCGGCCATACACCAATTCATTTTCAAGAAAGACGACAGGGTCTTCGGTGCGGATAGCCGCTTTCATAAGGCCTTTTGCATCGGCGCTGTCATATGGCGCGATGACAATAAGGCCGGGAACACTCGCGTACCACGGGCCGTAGTTTTGGCTGTGCTGCGCGCCCACGCGGCTTGCCGCGCCATTAGGCCCGCGGAACACGACCGGACAGCGCATCTGGCCGCCTGACATGTAATTGGTCTTCGCCGCTGAATTGATGATGTGGTCTATCGCCTGCATGGCGAAATTGAACGTCATAAATTCGACAACGGGGCGAAGGCCGCCCATAGCGGCACCTGTCCCAATACCGGCAAAGCCGTATTCGGTGATCGGCGTGTCAATCACGCGCTTGGGGCCAAATTCGTCAAGCAAACCTTGAGTGACTTTGTAAGCGCCCTGATACTCGGCGACCTCCTCACCCATGACAAACACACGCGGATCGCGGCGCATTTCTTCGGCCATCCCATCGCGCAAAGCTTCGCGCACGGGAGTGGATGTGAAGCTTGTGCCAGCGGGAATTGCCGGATCATTTGCTGGTTGAGAAGCCGCTGGTTTAGCGAGCGGCGAATCTGGCTCTGGTGAAGCTGCTGGTGCAGGAGCTGGCGCCGATGCGAAGGCTGGAGCGGGAGATGCTTCCTCCCCTTCCCTTTCGAGCATAGCGATGACCGTGCCGACAGCCACATTTTCAGTGCCTTCTTCAACAAGGATTTTCCCAAGAACGCCATCATCAATGGCTTCAAATTCCATTGTCGCTTTGTCGGTTTCAATCTCGGCAATGATATCGCCCGGCTCAATCGTATCGCCTTCAGATTTCAACCATTTCGCAAGCGTGCCTTCTTCCATGGTTGGCGAAAGCGCGGGCATTTTGAGTTCAATAGCCATGATCAATACTCCTCCACCAAAACATCGGTGTAGAGTTCAGACGACTCTGGCTCGGGTGAGCTTTCTGCAAAGTCAGCAGCTACTGCCACCCGCGCGCGGATCGCCTTATCAATCGCTTTCAAATCCGTCTCGTCATGGCCGTTTTCGATCATGACTTTCTTCAGGCCTTCAATCGGATCGTTTTGGTCGCGCTGTTCCTGAACTTCATCGCGGGTGCGGTATTTGGCAGGGTCAGACATGGAGTGACCGCGATACCGATAGGTGTTGAGCTCCATTAAAACGGGACCTTTTCCATCACGCACATGCTTAAAGGCCACCTCAGCAGCGGCGCGCACTTCAAGCACGTCCATCCCGTTCACTTCCATGCCCGGAATGCGGAATGACGTACCGCGACGATAAAAGCGGGTTTCCGCAGAAGAGCGCTTGGTCGATGTGCCCATCGCGTATTGATTGTCTTCGACCACAAACACGATCGGCAGGTTCCAAAGAGCCGCCATATTGAACGTCTCGTAGACCTGGCCTTGGTTCGCTGCCCCATCGCCAAAATAGGCGAGGCAAAGACCACCATCTTCGTTGTATTGGTGAGCAAGAGCCAAGCCGCCGCCAAGCGCCACCTGAGCGCCCACAATTCCGTGGCCTCCATAGAATTTGTCCTCAGTTGAGAACATATGCATGGAGCCGCCTTTCCCTTTGGAAATGCCAGCTTCACGGCCGGTAAGTTCGGCCATGATGACTTTTGGATCGATACCATAAGCCAACATGTGACCGTGATCGCGATAACCGGTGATCACGCTGTCTTTATCGCCATCCAGCGCCGATTGGAGACCGATGGCAACCGCTTCCTGCCCAATGTAAAGGTGGCAAAACCCGCCAATAAGTCCGAGGCCATAAAGCTGACCCGCTTTCTCTTCAAAGCGCCGGATCAGCAGCATTTGCTCGTAAAATTCGAGCATTTGCTCTTTGGAAGCAGCGAAGCTTTTGTTCTTTTCAAACTCAGTCTGGAGAGAATTCAGAACGAAATCCAGATCATCGGACGGTGCACCGGCCGCGTCGCTGGACGCAGGCGATTTTGCAGGCTTTTTGGCCAAGGAAGATCCCTTTCATTTGGCGCGCATTGGGGGAGGAGATCGCGCCTCAATCTCTGACGCGGCCTATACTATCGAAATTACGAGTGACGCAACGGAAATTGAACAAACAAAGCAAACAGGTTAATCTGACTTAAAGTCGGAGGTATTTTGGTTATTCTTCAAGCGTGATTACGACTTCGTCTTCGTGCATCACGCCAAGATCACGCCGAACCAGTTCGCTTGCCAGATCAGGATCAGCAGAGCGCGGGTCAAGCAGATCCACACGGTTTTTCAATGCATCGCGCTTTTCTTCAAGAGCAGCGATTTGCCCCTCGCGTTGTTGGAGGGCTTGAGAATTCTCATTCCATGCAAGCAGACCCGTTGGGCCAGCAATTGCAAAGCCAGCGAGCACAAGCAGCAGCACTAAGGCTGTCCCTTGCTTTAATTGCTCGATCATTGGCTGATGCATGAACTGATCCCTTCCCTCGTCAAATCAGACAGAATCACGTTTGGGATTGAACTGCAAGGATAAAGAGACGGTTGCGGTAAAATAATCCGTATTTCTGGCTATGCCCCCCTCTCCCTCAGTCCCCGGGGATAATCACACAAGAATGGTGCATCGCACAATTTTTCGGAACATATGTCCGATCGCCCCATTGGTTTAAGAGGAAAGGAAACAAAACCAACTTTATGATTCAAATATTAGAAAACCAAATTCAGTCGATGATCGAGAGCGCCATTCAGTCTGTGCCTGCCTTGATAATCGCCACTATCTTAATCTGCTTGACCTGGGCTGCTGCGAAAGTAGCGACACGAACCACAGACCGCATTGTCGGTAAAACGAGCCTTCGTCAATCACTACAGACATTGCTTTCAACCCTGGTCAAACTTGGCATCTGGCTCACAGGTATGATGATCGCAGCCGTCGTGGTTTTCCCTGGTATGTCTGCCGGAAGCCTCATTGCAGGTCTTGGTGTTGGAACCGTCGCAATCGGCTTCGCCTTTCAGGATATCTTTGAGAATTTTCTCGCCGGCGTGCTCATAATGCTCCGAGAAAAGATGCGCATTGGCGACACGATCGAAGTGGATGGTATTTTGGGCAAGGTCGAACACATCACTCTTCGCGAAACGCATATCCGGTCATTTTCGGGCGAGCTTACTATCGTGCCCAATTCGGCCATTTTCAAAAACTCGGTCGAAATCTGGAC
Organism: Pseudomonadota bacterium; assembly: GCA_038532855.1. Taxonomy (GTDB): domain Bacteria; phylum Pseudomonadota; class Alphaproteobacteria; order Sphingomonadales; family Sphingomonadaceae; genus Erythrobacter. Next base: position 33,672 of record JBCAZT010000013.1, on the reverse strand, counting down.
CGACGAACCTTCAAGACGGTTCGAAGTTTCCGTGGGTGTCTCGTATGACACCGATCTCGATCATGCCGCACGCGTGATGCGCGCAGCTGTTGAGCGGTGTGAATTGGTCGATCAGGAACAACCGATCCAAATTCTCGCTGATGGGTTTGGCTCAAGCTCAGTGGATTTCCTGGTACGCTGGTGGGCCCCGTCATCAGGTTCGGAGGCAGTCCTCAACCGTGACGAAGTGATCCGCGCGATCAAAAGTGCATTGGACAAAGCCGAGATCGAAATCCCCTTCCCTTACATCACGCATACCTTCAAAGAACGTGTGCCGCTTGGGGAAAAAGTGGGCGAAGCTGCCTAAAGCGCATATCGCTCTCTGCCCGGCGTTCTGACTGATCGGGGAGAGAGTGATGCACATACTTCAAGCTGACATGAGCCGTTTTAATGCGGTTCCCGACTATCCCTTCGCTGAGAATTGGTGCGATATCGATCTTGGCGAAGGGTTTTCCGGTCAGATGCACTATGTCGATGAGGGACCAAAGGATGCCCCTGCCGTTTTGCTCTATCATGGCGAACCAAGCTGGAGCTTTCTCTACCGCAAGATGATTCCCGTCTTGCTTGACGCCGGTTTTCGCTGCCTTGCACCTGATCTCATCGGGTTTGGCAAAAGCGATAAACCCGATGATCCAATATTCTACACCTATGACCGCCACATAAGTTGGCTTGGCCAATGGCGCGATGCCATCGTGCCACAATCAGCAGGGCTGTTTTGTCAGGATTGGGGCGGTTTGCTTGGCCTCAGAATGGTGGGCGAAGAGCTGGATAGATTTTCATTTGTTGTTGCGAGCAACACATTCCTGCCCACGGGTGGCACCCCCTCCCCTGCATTTTTGGCATGGCGCGAATTTGCCAAGAGCTCGCCAGAATTCAAAATCGGAGAGCTTCTCCAGCGCGCGACAGCGACTGATCGCAGCGCCGCGGAGGTTGCCGCCTATGACGCACCCTTTCCTGATGAGGCCAGCAAAGCAGGCGCGCGCGCATTTCCGCAATTGGTTCCTGTTGAAGATGGAATGGATGGTATCGAACAGAACAAAGTAGCATGGGAAGGATTGGCCGCCTTCGATAAGCCCTTCCTTACGCTGTTTGGCGAAGATGATCCTGTAACAGGTGGATTGGCCCAACCCTTGATAGATCGCATCGCCGGCGCGAAAGGTATGCCGCATGCAATGCTGCCAACCTGCGGACACTTTTGCCAGGAAGACCAACCGCAACAACTGGCCCAGGGCGTCATAGATACAGCCCGGAGAGCAGGAGTTCTTCCGCAAGAGAAGGCCTGAAAATACAACCATATTGGTGATATTCCTTAGGGCTAATCTCCCAAGACACCGCCAGATGTTTACCTTTTGTTAGGCATGTTGTCCTAATTTAATTCTCGAAGGCGCTACGGTGCAACCGAATGGCCCCCTGAAAGGCATTGGTCATTCTCGGCAATCCCGATTGTCTTCGTTCGTATCACCTGATCTCTCATAAAAGGGAGGCAGTGAAAACAAACGGCGCTTCGGCTCTTCCGACTGATCCTTCCCCGGGGATCACTCCGGATATGCCGAGCGCCTTTTTTGTATGGTGTCCCCGACAGGATTATTCCACCGCTATGTGGCTGCATCATTTCCGCAGCCATTGGCTGCTCCGATTCCGATCCGTGTCCCAACCCGCTGAAACACCAAAGGCCAGCACCCGATGAGCACTGGCCAATGGTGTCCCCGACAGGATTCGAACCTGTGGCCTTTGGATTAGGAATCCAACGCTCTATCCACCTGAGCTACGGGGACACGGTCTCCCCAATAGCAGGCGCGCTCACTCAATCAATTGAGTTCATCTGGCGGTGCTATTGGGAATGGCAACGGCGCCACTGATACGCCTTCATCAATCAGAGATTTCGCCTCTTCAAGACTGGCTTTGCCATGGATGGGCGCTTGCTCGCTTTCGCCATAATGCATTTCGCGCGATTTCTCCGCGAATTTGTCACCCACCCAGGTGCTGTCTTTCAGTGCTTTTTCCTGCGCTTTCGCAAGCGCTTTGAGAGCTTTTTCCATTTCGGCTGGCATGGGTTCGCTGGAAACAGCCTGCACTTTATCGGGATCAGACAAAGGTTTGTTTGATGAGACCGGATTCATGCCGGGAACAATTTCGCGCGAATTGCCTTTAGCCGGCACGGCAGGCGCCATTGGGGCCTTCATCACCATATCCGTCCCGCATTCAGGGCAGGTCAAAAGGCCTTCTTCCAACTGACTTTCAAAGTCAGCAGAAGAGCCGAACCATCCTTCAAACCGGTGCCCATGTTCGCATTGAAGATCGTAGACTATCATTTCACCGCTCTATTTGGGGATGGCTCGCTTATTGGCAAGGCTTGGTAGTTGGCTTCTAACCTCTGTAATCTTCTCCAGATTTACATCGCAAAAACCCAAGCCACCTTCCTCGCCGCCCATATCGAGCAACACATCGCCCCACGGATCGACCACCAGCGAGTGGCCGTAGGTTTCACGGCCGTCCTCGTGCTTGCCGACTTGTGCCGCTGCGATAACAAAAGCGGAAGCCTCGATAGCGCGGGCGCGAAGGAGAACATGCCAATGCGCTTCGCCTGTGGGCTTGGTGAAAGCGGCGGGTACGGCGATGGCGTCGCATTGTCGGTTGCCCAATTCTTCAAACAGGGCGGGGAAGCGCAAATCATAACAGATTGTCAGCCCAAGCCGCCCGACAGGTGTGTCATCCACGCTGACCACCTTTTGGCCGGGTTCATAGGCTTTGCTTTCGCGCCATGTCTCCCCGGTGGACAGTTCAACATCGAACATATGGATTTTGTCATAGACAGCGCGCTCGCGCCCCATTGTGTCGAAGTAGAAAGATCGGTTTGCCCATTTCCCGTTGGCCGCAGCAACAGGCATTGAACCGACCACCAAATCCGTCCCGCTATCCTGTGCCAATTGGACAAGCCATTCGCGCATCCTTTCCGGCTTATCGCTGTCGATCCAAGGCCCAGCTCGCCTGCGGTCTTTATCCAAAAGGAGCGACATTTCAGGCGTAAACAGCATCTCAGCGCCCGCAGCGCCCGCTTGCATGGCAGCATCTTCAATCGCGGCAAAGTTTGCTTCAGGATCGATGCCCGAAGTCATTTGCAGGACGGCGATTTTAGGCATCAGCGCCCTTCCCTAGCCCGCCAATAAAGCGTCAAGCTTGCCCGCTTCTTCAAGTGCGACCAAATCATCTGATCCGCCAACATGCGTATCCCCAATGAATATCTGAGGCACAGTGCGGGCAGCAGGCGCGCGGCTCAACATTTCGTCACGCTTTTCGCCGCCCATTGTGATGTCGATCTCGTTAAATTGCGCGCCTTTGCTGGTCAGCAAGTGTTTGGCGCGAACGCAAAACGGGCATGCGAATTTGGTGTACATATCAATTTTTGGTGCAGTCATTTTGTCGATCCCCAGAGCCCAAAACGGGCAAAACTCACTCTTCATCCAAACTCTTGAAAGCCATTGAGCGTTCCCTACCTAAAGCGTGTCAGCCCACTTCGCCAGTTTTGGGAAGAGGAAACTGACAATGGCATGCGCCGCATGAGGCAGGCTTGCTTTTGAAGCTAGTCAAATTGCTCAAACAAGAGGATTTGTGAATTATGTCACGTTTAGATTTTACCCCCTATCGCCGCAGCACTGTTGGATTTGATCGTCTTTTCGATCTCTTAGAGAGCCAAGCTCGCAGCAGTTCCGGCGACAATTACCCCCCTTTCAACATCGCACGTCAAGGTGAAGACAATTATCGCATCACATTGGCTGTGGCAGGCTTTCGCCCCCAAGATATCGACATCACTGCTCAACAAAATCTGCTGACAGTGATCGGCAAGAAACGCGAAGACAGCGATGACGGATCTGAATTGATCCATGTAGGCATTGCGAATCGCGGTTTTGAGCGCCGGTTTGAATTGGCCGATTACGTTCGAGTGGAAAACGCTGACCTTGCAGATGGCCTATTGGTGATTGATCTGGTTCGCGAAGTTCCCGAAGCGATGAAACCCAAGAAAATAGCCGTGAATGGCGGTCCGACGCTTACAGCCGTTCCCGATGGCAACGATAAGACGGATGCCGCCTGACCGGTTCTTGAACACGATCAGAATAACCGCAAAAATATCAAAATGTTAAATCGCGTTCAGGATTGTTAAGTGCCTGAGTTAGGGGCGGACCCTTAGGATCCGCCCCCGCGACCAAAGGCCGCCTCGATACGTCCATGACCTTCCGGGTCGCAGAAGACGGTCACAAACGCTCCGAGATGTTGACAGCGATCCATGCCCGTAAGGGGGCAGTTTACAGCTGAAAGACGGACCAAGGGATAACCCTAGGCCCCTACGGAAACCTATATCTCTTGCACATTTGCGTATGACTGACTGTAGAGTTGCGCAAGAATAAATTGCGCATCTTGTACGATTACGACAGGTAATTACGCTCAGCCTTCACATCTCCGCCTATCGGATAGAGACCGCGGTCTTACATCAACCGGGATTGTTCCAAAGCCGCCGCAATAAAGCCTGCGAAAAGCGGATGAGGGTCAAATGGTTTCGATTTTAGTTCCGGATGAAACTGAACACCCACAAACCAAGGATGGTCTGGTCGCTCAACGATCTCAGGCAGTAAACCGTCAGGAGACATACCAGCAAATACCAGCCCTCGTTTCTCCAATGGCTCGATATATGCGCTATTTACTTCGTAGCGATGGCGATGACGTTCTGAGATAGTTTCAGCACCGCCATAGATGCGTGATGTGTGGCTGTTGCCAGCAAGCTTGGCTTCATATGCGCCTAAGCGCATTGTGCCGCCAAGATCACCGCCTTCTTCGCGTTGTTGCAGTCCCTCTTCGGTCATCCATTCAGAGATAATACCGACAACAGGCTCTTTGGTTTCCCCAAACTCGGTTGAAGATGCAGTGGCAAAACCCGCTTCTCGCGCGCCCTCAACGCAGGCCATTTGCATACCTAAGCAAATTCCGAAGAAGGGGACATTGCGCGTACGGGCGAAACGAACGCTGGCGATTTTGCCTTCACTGCCGCGTTCACCAAAGCCCCCCGGCACAAGGATGCCATGCATAGGCTCAAGCGCGGCGATAATTTCGCTTTCATCCTCACCTTCGAAGATTTCAGCATCGATCCATTTGATTTTGACTTTTACCCTGTTGGCAAGACCACCATGAACGAGCGCTTCATTGAGGCTCTTATAGGCATCTTGAAGACCAACATATTTGCCGACCACGCCAATGGTCACTTCGCCTTCTGGATTGAAATAGCGATCGGTCACATCAAGCCATGATGACAGATCGGGCTCTGGTGCATCGGTGATGCCGAAGCCGCGCAGAACCTCAGCATCAAGGCCCTCTTTATGATATTGAAGCGGAACCGAATATATCGAGGGCGCATCTAACGCTGGGATTACCGATTCCTTGCGTACGTTGCAGAAATTCGCGATTTTTTGGCGTTCACCATCGGGGATCGGATGTTCTGCTCGGCACAGCAAGACATCGGGCTTTATACCCAGGCTCGCCAGTTCACGGACAGAATGCTGAGTGGGCTTGGTTTTGAGCTCTCCGGCAGCCGCTATGTAAGGCACCAAGGTCACGTGGACGCTTAATGTCTGGAGCGGATCCAGCTCATTTCGCAGTTGCCTGATCGCCTCCATGAAGGGCAGCGATTCAATGTCGCCAACAGTCCCGCCGATTTCGCACAGGATAAAATCGTGATCATCCTGATCGGCCAGCGCGAAAGCTTTGATTGCATCGGTCACATGCGGGATCACCTGCACGGTCGCGCCCAGATAATCGCCGCGGCGCTCTTTAGCGATTATGTCGCGATAAACACGGCCTGACGTGATGTTGTCGCTTTGCCGCGCTGATACGCCTGTGAAACGCTCATAATGGCCAAGATCGAGATCGGTCTCAGCTCCATCATCCGTCACATACACTTCCCCATGCTGATACGGGCTCATCGTGCCAGGATCGACATTGAGATAAGGGTCGAATTTCCGGATGCGCACCTTGTACCCGCGCGCTTGCAGGAGGCTAGCCAAACTGGCTGCCATCAAGCCTTTGCCGAGCGAGGAGACCACGCCGCCGGTGATAAAAATGTACCGCGCCATGGGAGCCAAGCCTTAAGCGTTGAAAAGGATTCGAGGCAAGCAATTTGCGCGGGGTTTCTCACCCCCATCCACAATCATTTGCTTGCGAATTGACTAAAAGAAGCTGCTACTCAGCCAAAGGATCGGTAGCAGGCGCTTCTTCGCCAGCATTTTCATCGCTTTCGGCCAAGGGATCGGCTGTTTCTTCTTCTGTGCCACCACCCAGCAAGTCATCGCTTGAAGGTGTTGTCCCTGCTGCGCCGCGATCCAATGTCGTTTCCACCGTGCTGGTGCTCGTCTCTTTCACAGCAACCGCCGCCAACGCAATCGACAAGGTGACGAATGCAACAGCAAGCCATTTCGTTGAACGCGTAAGAAAATCCGCAGCGCCGCGTGCCCCCAGCGCGCCATTGGGATTGCCGCCAATGCCCAGGCCCCCGCCCTCACTGCGCTGCATAAGCACAACACCGACAAGTGCGGCTGCAACAAGAGCCTGAACAACAGTAAGGAAAATAAAGACGGACATTACGGAGTGATCCAATTACGTGTTTGTGCCTGAGCACATAGGGATGGAGCGCTGTTCAAGCAAGATTGAGCAGTCGATGCCCTTAGCTATCGACCGTTTCGGCAGCGGCTAGAGCAATACCCATAAAGCTATCGGCTGTAAGGCTAGCGCCCCCAACAAGGGCTCCGCCAACTTCGGCAGTGCCGAGGATTTCGCCAGCATTTTCAGGTTTTACAGATCCGCCATAAAGAATGCGCATTTCGCCGCCCTGTTCTTCGCCGTAAAGCTCGATCAACAAGGAGCGGATCGCGCCGTGCATTTCGGCGATATCATCAAGGCTTGCCGTTTTGCCCGTTCCAATCGCCCAAATCGGTTCATAGGCAACAGTCAGCTTTTCAACTGCATCGGTGAGGTCATCTCCCGCCGCCGGAAGCGACTGGGTCAATTGGTTTTTGACAAATTCGACCGCATTGCCCGCATCGCGCGTGGCTTCATCCTCACCGCAGCACATGATAACCCGCAAACCAGCATCGAGCGCGGCACCAGCCTTCGCCTGAACCAAAGCATTGCTTTCGCTTTGCCCTTGGCGCCGTTCGCTATGGCCAAGAATGACAAACTTTGCGCCGGCATCAGCCAACATTGCCGCTGAAATCTCACCGGTATGCGCGCCGCCATCCTGATCGTGGCAGTTTTGCGCGCCAACTGCGATCAATTCTGCCTCACGGTGGATCGGGTGGATAAGGGTAAACGGAGGAGCAATCGCAACCTCAACACGCATATGCCGCTGCGCCGCACGATCAATCGCACGTGCTTCTGCCAGCATCGCGCGGGTGCCGTGCATTTTCCAATTTCCAACGATGTAGGGACGCTGGGACATGTATTTCCTGCCAATCAAAGAAGAATATTCGAATCTCGCTGCCATCTAGGGATGACTTGTGCAGTCCGCTAGACCAGCTAATTCATCCCGTCAAAACCTGTTCCCACCTGTTGCCGACAGGTCGCAGGGCGGATAAGGCGCAATACTGATAGCGCCCTGCCCCTAGGGCCACTCCTTGAACTCAATCCCACTGCACGGGACACGACAGACACATGATTTCTTTTTTCCGCAATTTCTTTCAATCCAAAATCGGATTGCCGATCTTTATTGCGTTTCTTGTGCTGGTTGCATTGGCATTCGCGGCAAGTGACATCACAGGAAGCACTTTTGGTGGAATTTCTGGCGGTGACAGAGCCGCCCTTGTCGGCGATGACAGTATTTCCGCAAGCGAAGTGGCGAGCACTGCGACCTCTGCTCTTAATCAGGTGCGCCAACAAGACCCCACGTTAACAATGCCCGTTTTTGTCGATCAAGGCGGCTTTGATGAAGTGCTGAAACAGCTGATTGATCGTTATGCAGTGGGCGGTTTTGCGGAAAAGTATGGGTTACGCGCGGGTGAAAACCTGGTGAACAGCGAAATTTTGCAAATTCCGGCTTTCCTTAATTTAACCGGCGAATTTGATCAGGAAACGTATCAAGCCGCTCTTTCAAGGCAGGGCCTGACCGACGCAGTTTTGCGCCGTGACCTTGCTGATGGATTACTTGCTCAACAATTGCTGGTGCCAGCGCTTGCCTCACCCATTTTGCCCAAGAAAGCAGCCAAGCAATACGCAGCGCTTGTTCGTGAACGCCGGCGCGGAACCATTGGTCTTATCCCCAGCGAATTGTTTATGCCCGAAGGCGATCCGACGGACGAACAACTTACCGCTTATTACAGCGACAATCGCACTCGGTTCATTCGGCCAGAACGCCGTGTGTTGCGTTACGCCGCCTTTGGAATGGATGCGATTGGCGACAGTGCTGCTCCTTCAGACGAAGACATCGCTGCCAGATACCGTCAAAATGCCGCGGATTATGAAGCGAGTGAGCGGCGTTCGATCAGCTCTTTCGTCGTTCCAACCGAAGAAGGCGCAAAGGCCATTGTTGCGCGCATCAATGGCGGTGTCTCTCTTGAAGCCGCAGCGCGCGAAGCAGGCTTTAATGTTTCGACTGGCGAACTGCGGGATCAAGAGGCCATGGCATCTTCGACCAGCTTTGCGGCGGCGGAGAAAATATTTGAAGCGTCGCGTGGCGCTATGGCTGAACCTGCACAAGGAACGCTGGGTTGGTTTGTTGCAAGGGTCGACAATGTCGAAGTCATACCCGCTCGTACATTGGAGCAAGCGCGCAGCGAAATCGCAGAGCAACTTACGACAGAGAAATCGGCAGCGGCGCTCGCCGATCTATCAGCCAATATCGAAGAGGAAGTTGATAGCGGCACATCGCTAACTGAGGTTGCTGAGGCGTATAATTTAGAGCTTCAAACGACCCCGCCCATTTTGGCTGATGGCCGGATCTTTGGCCAACCTGGCCCGGGTCTTAGCCAGGCGTTGGGTCCATTGCTGAACAGCGCGTTCCAAATGGAAGAGAGCGAGCCTGTGCTCGATCAACTGGTCCCCGGCTCTCAGTTTATCGTCTATGAAGTCACACAGATCACGGAAAGCGCAGCTCCTCCTATTGATGAAATCCGCGATCAAGTGGCCGAAGCATGGAAATTTGCAGAAGGCAGTAAAGCAGCGCGCGAAGCCGCAGATCGTATCCTTGAAAAAGTGCGCGGGGATACGCCGCTTGCCCAAGCGATGTCGAATGAAAACGGCAGATTACCGCCCGCAGACCGCATTGATTTGGCGCGCAGTGAGTTGTTGTCGCAACGCGGCCAAAATGTGCCGCCTCCGCTTATCCTGCTGTTCAGCATGGCAGAAGGATCGACGAAACTGTACGAAGGCGGCCGCGATGCGGGCTGGTTTGTTGTTGATCTCGATGAGATTGTGACGACTCTGCCAGAGGACGATGATCCATTGCTTGCCCAAACACAGCAGCAATTTGCACAGGCGCTTGGGGCTGAATACACCTCGCAATTGCAAGCCGCGATCAGAGCCGAGATTGGCGTGGAGCGTAATGAAAGCGCTATCGAAGCTGTGAAGCGTCAGTTGAGCGGCGAAAACTAGGGCAGGCTGCCAGCTGAAAGGCGAGAGGCGCGCATAAGGGATAATGGATAACGCGGCTCCTGATAATGCCGGACCGGCCAAAACGGCGTTAGAAAAGGGCAAACCTGCCCTCGTCTGGCGCCGCATTATCGCCGATTGCGATACGCCAGTTTCGGCCGCTTTGCGACTGATTGAACCGGGGCGCGGGGACTTTCTGCTTGAATCTGTTGAAGGCGGCGAGGTTCGCGGCCGCTATAGCCTGATCGGTCTCAATCCCGATCTGGTGTTCAGAGCGCGCGGCGAACGGGCGGAAATCAATCGTGAATGGCTGACCAATCGCGATGCTTTTGTGCCCTGCCCCGCAGATGAAGGCCAAAACGCTCTGGATGAATTGCGCTCTCTTGCCAATGACTGCCTGATCGATGTGCCTGACGCTTTGCCCAAAGCGCTTGCCTGTCTGGTGGGGTATTTTGGGTATGAAACGATTGGGCTTGTTGAAACGCTGCCACGCGCGCAGCCTAGCGAGCTTGACCTGCCTGACATGCTTTTCGTCAGGCCAACGGTTCTGCTTGTGTTTGATGGGCTTAGTGATGAGCTTTTTTGTGTCGCTCCCATTTGGGCCAATGCTGACTGCATCAGCGATCCAGCAAGAGCGATAGCGCGTGCGGGCGAGCGAATTGACGCAACTTTGGCAGCATTATCGCAGCCGCATGATCGCTCTCAACAAGCTGTTCTGCCCAATGACGAAGAGCCAAAGCTCTCCCCCGTCATGGCTGAAGATGACTACAAGGCGATGGTAAGTCGCGCCAAGGATTACATCCTTGCGGGCGATATCTTCCAAGTGGTTTTGGCTCAGCGGTTTACTTGTCCGTTTGAGCTGCCCCCGCTTGCGCTTTACCGCGCATTGCGGCGAGTGAACCCGTCGCCTTTTCTCTATTTCCTTGATCTACCCGGTTTTGCGATTGTCGGATCAAGCCCCGAAATCTTGGTCCGCGTGCGCGACAATGAAGTGACCATTCGCCCTATTGCAGGCACTCGTCCGCGCGGAGACACCCCGCAAGAGGACGCGGAAAACGAAGAAAGCCTGCTGGCTGATCCCAAAGAATTGGCCGAACACCTGATGCTGCTTGACCTTGGGCGCAATGATACAGGCCGCGTGGCAGAGCGGGGAAGCGTGAAAGTAACTGGCAGCTTCACGATCGAGCGATACAGCCATGTGATGCACATAGTCAGCAATGTTGTGGGCCAGCTTGCCAAAGGTCGCGATGCTTTGGATGCGCTTTTTGCTGGCTTTCCTGCTGGAACTGTCTCCGGCGCTCCGAAAATCCGCGCTTGTGAAATCATCGCTGAATTGGAGCCAGAAACACGCGGAGCCTATGCTGGCGGGGTCGGCTATTTTGCGCCTGATGGATCCGTCGATTCATGCATAGTCCTGCGAACGGCGGTAATCAAAGATAACACAATGCACGTTCAAGCAGGCGCTGGCATCGTCGCCGACAGCGATCCGGATTATGAACTTGCAGAATGCCGTGCAAAAGCCGGCGCATTAATTGCGGCCGCACGCGAAGCGGTGCGCGTTTCCAACAATGTAGGATTTGGCCAATGATCTCCCTGAGATGTGTTTTGATAACAAGCTCGGCTTTGCTGGTTCTTACAGCCTGCGAACCGCAGCCCGAAGGTGAGCCTGTAATGCGCACGTCTTTGGATGGAAGCGATCCAGAGACTGATGAAGAAGTGGTTGAAGCCACTCCGACGCCCTCACCTTCTCCTGAAGCGACCGAAACACCTGAAGCGGTGGCATCAGCTTGCACCAAAACCACATTTGAAAGTGTCGAGTTTACTCATTGCGTGGCAGATCCTGCGAAGCACCGCATTAAGACTGTGCGCGGCCCGGGCGGTGGCAGGGCTTATGGCTCATTGAAAGCGTATGCGACCAGCGCCGATGAGACCAAAGTGGCCTTTGCTATGAATGCAGGTGCATATGGCGATGATCTGCGTGCGATCGGATATTATGTTGAGAACGGCGAGCGTCTTCGACTACTCAATCGAGAAGAGGGTTCAGCCAACTTCTTCCTAAAACCCAACGGTGTCTTCTATGGCACGGGCGCGCAGTGGCGAATGCGGACAGCGGACAGCTTTTTGCGCAATGTCTCTGACCGGCCAAACTTTGGCACGCAATCCGGCCCGATGCTGGTGATTGATGGCAAATTGCACCCCGAGATCCAAGCCGATGGCCCCTCTCGCGCCGTGCGCAATGGAGTGGGACTTGGCGCGAATGGCAGCGCGCACTTTGTAATCTCCGAAGGGCCTGTAAGTTTTGGCAAGATCGCTCGTTTTTTCAAAGACAAGATAGGCACGCCCAATGCTTTGCTGCTTGATTCGAATGTCTCTGCGCTATGGGACCCGGCGACCGGCAGACTGGATAACAAACGCGCAGGACCCATTCTTGTTGTGACCAAGAAATGACCGAACAGCGCCGCACATTGTATCCTGAGATCGAGCCTTATGAGACCGGCATGCTTGATGTCGGCGAAGGCCATTCGCTCTATTATGAACGCGTTGGAACGCCGGGGGCAAAGCCTGCTGTTTTCCTCCATGGCGGCCCCGGTGGAGGCATGGCTCCATCGCATAGGCGGCAATGGGATCCGGCGCGCTATGATGTGGTTCTTTTCGACCAACGCGGCTGCGGAAAATCGCTCCCTTTCGCTGAGATAGAAAACAACGACACTTGGCGCATCGTTGCAGATATGGAGCGGCTTCGCGAACATTGCGGCTTCGAGCGCTGGCAAGTTTTTGGCGGTAGTTGGGGCTCAACTCTGGCGCTTGCTTACGCACAAAAGCACCCGACCCGCGTCTCCGAACTGATATTGCGCGGTGTCTTTTTGGCGCGGGAGCGGGAGAAGAAATGGCTCTATTCCTATGGCGCAAGCGAAATCATGGCTGAACAATGGGACCAGTTCACAAGCCTGATCCCCGAAGATGAGCGCGATGATTTGGTGAAAGCGTATTACACCCGGCTGACAAGCGAGGACGAGGCGACACGTCTGGCGGCGGCAAAAGAGTGGTCGCTATGGGAGGGCAATGTGGCGACGCTTTTGCCAAACCCTTCGTTGCTAGAAGAATTTGCCGACCCATCCAAAGCAGTGCCTTTTGCCCGCATCTGCGCGCGATTCTTTCTCGAAGATTTTTTCCTAGAGGAAAGCCAATTGATCCGCGATGTCGCTGCAATGGCGGATATTCCCGGCATCATCGTCCAAGGCCGCCATGATATCTGCACACCGCCAGGGGCGGCTTGGGCTCTCAAAAAAGCGTGGCCAAAAGGCGAATTGTGGATGGTGGATGATGCAGGGCATTCCGCAAGCGAGCCCGGTATTGTGGATGGATTGGTGCGCGCGACCGATCATTTCGCAGAGTACTGATTTGAGACTTCATCGCGGCTATGCGCTTTGCGCGGTGATTTTGTTTGCGATCGAAGTGATCATTGCCGTTTTTATCCGTGATACTTTCGTTCGCCCCACCCTTGGCGATGTTTTGGCAGTGATGTTCGTCTATTGCGCATTGCTGAGCGTGTTCGCCATCCGGCAACGAACAGCGGCGCTTATCGCCTTGGCAATCGCTGTTGTGGTCGAGATCATGCAATATCTCGACGCGCTCACTTGGCTTGGGCTTGAGGATAGCCAAATCGCGCGCATCGTACTTGGAACCACTTTCACGTGGGGTGACATAATCGCCTATGCGGTTGGCGCTGTGGCTTCATTAATCGCAGATGTAGCCATTCGTGCCCGCCAACATCGCCCTGCTCAATCTTGAACACCTGCTCTAATTGCGCGAAAGCCAATCCCATGATTCTCGTCATCGACAATTACGACAGCTTTACCTTCAATCTCGTCCATTATCTGATGGAATTGGGCGCTGAAGTCGATGTGGTTCGCAACGATGCTATCACCGCCGAAGAAGCGATGGCGCGCGATGTGAAAGGATATCTGATTTCCCCCGGCCCGTGCACACCCAACGAAGCTGGAATAAGTTTGGATTTGGTCGCCTGCTGCGCCGATGCGAAAAAGCCTCTAATGGGCGTGTGTCTTGGTCACCAAGCCATTGGGCAGCATTTTGGCGGCACGGTGGTGCGCGGCGGATTGATGCATGGCAAAACATCGCCTGTGACCCATGATGGCAGCGGGCTTTTTGCAAATGTGCCCTCACCCTTTACTGCAACGCGCTATCACAGCCTTGAAGTGATCAATGTGCCCGATTGCTTGATCGCAAACGCTCACGCAGAAACACCGGCCAGCGATCACCCAAGCGTTATGGGTTTCCGCCATGAGCACCTGCCCATTCACAGTGTGCAGTTTCATCCTGAAAGCATCGCAACGCAGCACGGCCACGCATTGCTTGCCAATTTCCTCGATATGTGCGGTATCAAGACGCAAATGCCAGAGGAAACACCCGCATGAACGCCCTGCCCGATATTTCGAAACCGCTAACAGAGACAGAAGCGGAAACGGCTTTTGGCGCGCTTTTAGATGGTGCTCCCAGTGAAGAGGAAATCGAACAATTCCTCGTTGCTCTTTCAGAACGCGGCGAAACATCGAATGAAATCGCAGGCGCTGCACGAGCTTTACGAGCGCGGCTGATCCCAATCAATGCGCCTGATAACGCCATTGATGTGTGCGGGACAGGCGGTGATGGTCATCACACATTGAATGTATCGACTGCCGTCAGCCTTGTTGTGGCCGCTTGCGGTGTCCCGGTGGCCAAGCATGGAAATCGCGCAGCATCCTCTAAAGCAGGCGCGGCTGACACGCTGGAGGCGCTTGGCCTTGATATGGATGCGGCGGGCAAAACGGCTGAGAAAACCTTGGCCGAAATTGGCATTTGTTTTTTGTTCGCCAAAAACCACCACCCCGCAATGGGCCGGATCCAGCCTATCCGGCAGAAAATCGGCAAACGCACCATTTTTAACCTGATGGGCCCGCTTTCAAATCCGGCTGGCGTGACATCTCAACTGATAGGTATTGCGCGCCCTGCCTATGTCCCGATTTATGCAGGCGCGATGGCGAAGCTTGGCACAGGACGTTCGCTGATTGTGTCGGGCGATGAAGGCTTGGATGAGTTGAGCCTTGCGGGCGGAAACGAAGCGGCCTGGGTGTCCGAAAACACTTTCGAAATGCGCCGGCTGCATCCCTTTATGGCAAACCTTTCGCAAGCCCCAATCGAAGCCATTCGCGGCGATGATGCAGCGCATAATGCGGCTGCGTTAAAGGCACTGCTCCAAGGAGCACCGGGTCCCTATCGCGATGCGGTTATGTTCAATGCAGCGGGCGCATTAATGGTGGCAGGCAAAAGCGAAAGCTGGCCCGATCTGGCTGCAATGGCAGCAGAATCGATTGATTCAGGCAACGCATTGCGTTTGCTTGAAAAATGGATCGGGATGGCAGTGTGAACAAACTTGAAGAAATCTGCGCCCACAAGCTTGGTGAGGTTCAAGATCGCAAGAGCCAAGTGAGCCTTGCCGAGCTTGAAGCCCTTGCAAACACACAAAGCAAACCGCGCGGGTTTGAAAGAGCGTTGCGCTCTGCCGCGAATGATGGCTTCGCCCTTATTGCTGAAGTCAAAAAAGCTTCACCTTCCAAGGGGCTGATCAGAGAAGACTTCCAACCCGCTCAGCACGCGCGCGATTATGCTTCTGGCGGCGCGGCATGTTTGTCAGTCCTCACCGATGCGCCCTATTTCCAAGGACACGAAAATTATCTGATTGAGGCTCGCACAGCTTGCGATCTTCCCGTCTTGCGCAAAGATTTTATGGTTGATCCTTGGCAATGCGTAGAGGCTCGATCCATTGGCGCGGATGCGATCCTTGTGATTGTAGCAGCGCTCGACAATTCGCAGATGCAAGAGATTGCGAAAGCTGCGCAGGATCTTGCTATGGATGTGCTGGTTGAAGTCCATGATGAGGCAGAGCTGGAGCGCGCACTTACCCACCTGCCCTCAAAGCTGATCGGTGTAAACAATCGCGATCTAAAGACTTTCACCACTTCGCTTGCGACAACAGAAAGGCTCGCAAAACTGGTGCCCGATGATGTGCTGCTGGTGGGCGAAAGTGGGATCAACACGCATGCCGATCTGGACCGTTTAAACGCATCGGGAGTGCGCACTTTTCTGGTAGGCGAAAGCTTGATGCGGGCGGACGATGTCGCTGCGGCGACCAGCGATCTGCTTGGATTAAAAGCGCGAGTATGAGTGACCTCACGCATCTTGGCGAAGATGGTGCTGCGCGCATGGTGGATGTGGGCGCAAAAGCGGAAACTCACCGTGTGGCGATCGCCTCGGGCCTTATCTCGATGTCACCAAGGGCGTTGGACGCGGTACAGCGCGGCGATGCACCCAAAGGTGACGTGCTGGGAACGGCGCGTATCGCTGGCATTATGGCTGCGAAAAAGACGGGCGAACTGATCCCGCTTTGTCACCCCCTTGGGCTTGAAGCTGTGACTATCGATTTCACCTTCGAAGAGACTGGCATACGCGCCAGCGCCAGCGCCTCTCTCACCGGAAAGACGGGTGTTGAGATGGAAGCGATGGTGGCCGTTTCTACAGCGCTGCTCACCATTTATGACATGGCCAAAGCAATCGATAAGGGCATGATTATAAATGAAGTCCGCCTCATCGAAAAACGCGGAGGCAAAAGCGGAACGTGGCGAGCGCCATCTGAATGAGCGAGTTGCTGGCCCTAGAAGACGCACAAAAGAGGCTCCTTTCCTTGGTCAGCTTGGGCGCATCGCATGCGGTCGAAGCGACGAATGCTCTCGGCTACTATCTATCAGACGATGTAAAGGCCTCTCGCACCCAACCGCCAGCTGATCTGTCTGCTATGGACGGCTATGCGATTTGCGGTGAAGGCCCTTGGCAACGCATTGGCGAAAGCCGAGCTGGCGAGCCATTTCAAGGCGCGCTTAATCCGGGAGAATGCACCCGCATCTCCACCGGCGCCCATATGCCAGAGGGTTCCGATAGGGTTCTGATCCAAGAAAATGCGGATGTTGCAGGCGATGATATCGCATTAGCTGATGGGCAAACTCTTCCCGAAGCCTTGCGGAATGTGCGCCAGTGCGGGTTCGATTTTTCAAGCGGCGACACGGTCTTACAGTCCGGCACCCGCACAGGCGCGGCACAAATTGCTCTTGCCATTTCGGCAGGCCATTCCGTTTTGCAGGTGTACAAAGCGCCATCGCTCGCAATCCTAGATAGCGGAGATGAACTCGCTAAGGACCCTGCACAATGCGGCCCGGATCAAATCCCTGCGAGCAATGGCGCTATGCTCGAAGCTATGGTTCACCCCTTAGGGTGCTCTCCCAAGAGGCTCGGCCCTGTTGCCGATGATCTCAATGCTTTGGCAGCAGCTTTGGCCGAGGCCGATGATGCCCAAATCCTCATAACAACAGGCGGAGCCTCGGTCGGGGATCATGATCTTATTCAGCAGGCTCTGCGCGATTGGGGGGCTACAATCGATTTTTGGAAAGTGGCAATCAAACCAGGAAAGCCGCTTATGGTGGCGACCCGGAAACGCGCATGGGGTGACCAGATTATCCTCGGTCTGCCCGGCAACCCGGTCTCGAGTTTTGTCACAGCCTTTCTATTTGCCCTTCCGCTGATCAAGGCCACCATGGGGGATCGGCATCCATTATCAAAAACGGACACGTTCCTCGCGGCATCGCCTTTACCTGCTACCGGACCACGCCAGGAGTTTCTTCGAGGTGTTACTGATGGCGATCTTGTCAAATTGGCATCATCGCAGGATTCCAGCGCTCTACTCGCTCTTGCCAACGCAAACTGCTTGATCAACCGCCCTGCTCACAGCGACGCAATCGATATGGGTGACCCTGTCCCTGTGTATAACCTTCAAAATGGCTGAATTGCGCCATTTCGGGCTCTAATGGCCTGTTGACTTGATCCCTTAAGTTGCCTACTTGTTCCTTATTCGTTCACGTTTCGGTGGATGAATAGCGTTCCAATTGCACCCGCTTCTCCAGCGCGTTGTGCCTCTTTGAATGCGACTGATTGGCACTCTGCGGCTCCCCGTGACCGCTGGATTGAGTGCGCTAAAGGGAGTTTGGCCGATGTTGACGGCAAAACAGCATGAATTGATCCGCTTCATTCAAGAGCGGCTTGAAGAAACGGGTATCTCACCCAGTTTTGAAGAGATGAAGGAAGCGCTCGATCTGAAAAGCAAATCGGGTGTTCACCGCTTGATTTCAGCTTTGGAAGAGCGCGGATTTATCCGCCGCCTACCCAATAGGGCGCGAGCATTGGAAGTTATCAAACAGCCAACAGATGCGACGCCTGCACCCAAGGCATCAGCTGATAGCACAGTGGTCGATATGGGCGCAGCACGCGCGGCAGCAGCTGCCAAGGCAGCGACAGAGCCAGCAAATGATGATGTCATCAGCATCCCGCTTCATGGCCGAATTGCGGCAGGTGCTCCGATTGAAGCGCTAGAGGGACAAAGCGCCCTGCCCGTTCCTGCAGCCCTGCTCGGCCCCGGTGAGCATTACGCACTCGAAGTGTCAGGCGATTCCATGGTTGAGGCCGGGATTTTTGACGGCGATTTTGCGCTGATCCGCAGGACTGACACTGCCCGCGATGGAGAGATTGTGGTGGCTCTCGTCCATGGAGAGGAAGCAACGCTCAAATACCTTCACAAAGATCACGGCAATGTGCGGCTTGATCCCGCCAATGCAGCGTATGATCCTCAGGTCTATGGCCCCGGCGAAGTGCAAGTTCAGGGCAAATTGGCAGGTCTGTTGCGCCGCTATCATTGATTGAGCTGCGCTTTTTCGGCGCCTTCTTTGGAAAACAGATGGGGCGGAGATCATATCTGATTGATCTTCGCCCCCGGCTTTTTTGCCTCGTGTGTCTTATAGCTGGAAGCCTTTTTATGGGTCCCAGCCTTTCCACCAGCCATGGCTGCCTTGGCCTGATGCGACGCTGGTGATTGTTTCGTCCTCTAAGTTTAGAGCCAAACCGCCATGGGCAGACAAAAATCGTCGATCCGCTCTTAACCATTTAGGGCGACAAGAACGCGGCAAAAAGCGGTCAGCCACAACAATGTCCGCCTGATCGCAGGCCGCCGCCAAAGCGCGCTCTTCTATGAGATTGCGATTGCGCGCGAGCAAAAGAACCCAGTCCTTGCCCCCTCGCTCAATCGATATCAGGCAAAATTCAGCGGAACACTGCGCGCCTGACCATTCACTTAAAGGGATAGGATCGCTCGTTACGCTCGCCAATTCGAGAAGGTTATCGCGTGAATAGGAAGATCGGCTGTCGCGGAGCGATAAAAGGCGTCGCGATCCATCGTTGCTTTTGACCGTAATTCCCACATGGCGCCCTTCGCGGCCTATCAGAACATCGGGAATTGGCGTCGTGAGAAGCATCGCGCTGGCTGCCGCTACAGGAGCAAAGCCAAGCAATCTTGCCCGCCCCGACCACAAGGCAAGCCAAAGCCCGCCAGCCACAAACAGAAATATGGCAAGGCTGCTCATCTGCGGCATCAGTTTTACAGCGCCCGGTTGAGCAGAGGTGAAATGCGCAATCGCAAGCAAGCCATCAAGCGAGCGCTCCACCAACCACCACACAGGTGCGCCTAGCCCCACAATATCCAGCACAAGCGCAATCGCGATCAAGGGCATTGCGATAAAGGTGACCAGCGGGATCGCGACGACGTTCGCAATCGCGCCATACAAACCGGCGCGGTGGAAATGGAAAAGAACAACCGGCATCAAGGCAAGCTCAATCACCAATCCTGTGATGAAAAGCATCAATGTGTTGCGCCCCATCCGATGCAGCCAGCTTTCTTCACGTGGGGCCAGAAACGCTCTGATAGGCGAACTGGAATGCAGGGCAACAATGGCCAGAACAGCCGAAAAACTCATCTGAAAACTGGGACCAATGACGCTTTCAGGCCAAAGGAGCATGACAAAAATCGCAGCCACAGCCACCATTCTAAGCGAAAGCGCGTCTCGCCCGAGCGCCAAGGCCCCAAGCACCAGCATTGCTGCAACACAGGCCCGCACCGTGGGAACTTGTGCGCCGGTTAGCAAAGTGTAGCCAATCCCCGCCAAAGCGCCGCTTGCCGCTGCAATCACTGGCAACCGAACCCGCAAAGCCAAGGCTGGGAAAAGCGCAAGCAGTTTCAGGACTACAAAGTAAGCCGCCGCAATCACCGCGCTCACATGCAGCCCGCTAATGGCGAGCAAATGGGTGAGACCCGCATCGCGCATCGCTTCTTCATCTGCCTGCATGATCGCGCCTCGATCACCGCTCGCAAATGCAGCTGCGATTGTGCCAGCGGACCCATCAACATTCGCGCGGACATGACCGGCAAGGCTACGCTGCCATTTTGCACCCCCCCCCGCCTCACGCACAGGTTCGATAACTTCGATTTCGCCCACCAGGCTTCCTGTGGCGGCCAATCCTTTGAACCATGCAGCACGGGCAAAATCATAGGCTCCCGGAAGCATGGGACTGGCAGGAGGCATTAACCGCACCCGCATGCGGAGGATCGCACCTTCTGCAAGAGCGCTCTGACTGGCGGCGCTGGCTGTATTTGTTGAAATCCTCTCAACCTCGGCTAGCGGCACATTCACCCTGATCTTTCGGCTCTCACCGGTCGCAGGATCCCGCACCGCCATAGTCAGCCGAATGCGATCATCGGCGGGCTGATCTTGGCGTTCCAGAACATAGCCCTGCACCCGTTCGACAATCGGCCTTTCAATGGGCTCTGCCCCAACCATTTCGGATCGCGCCCAGATCACAAGAATGCCGGCTGCAAAAACTATTCCGATAGCGATGGCTGCTCGCATGCAATGCTCACGCGCATCATCATGCTTCCATGCGGCAAGCGCCGCCAAGGCGATTAAAAGGCCGACACCGATGCCGCTGACCCACTGCCAAGGCGTTTTCAGGCCGAACCAAGCGAAAATTCCGGCCGCGAAAAACACGGCTATCCATGGGGCTCGGTCAAAGCCTGCATTCGCCAAAAATGCTTCGATCCGGCCAAAGCCAAGCCCCACAATGCTGGACAATCCGGCCCCTCTTTGCCAAGGGCGCGGTGCAATTTGTGCAGCATTCTCTAGGGCTGCGCTTGAGATCGGATCGGCAGACACATCGCTGCCGACACCATCTCCCAAAGGAACAATCGGCGTGTCTGCCATTGGCCCAAAGCCCTCCCAGGGTGTGGCCGGTTGGTCGGTACGGCAAATGAATAGGAATAACGCTGCTATGGCAAGCGACATCGTCACACGGTTTGCACCCTCGCCCACTGGTTTCCTGCATATTGGCGGAGCGCGGACAGCTTTGTTCAACTGGCTCTATGCGCGCCACAATGGCGGCAAGGCCTTGCTGCGGATCGAAGACACCGATGCCAAACGCTCAACTCAAGAAGCCATTGATGCGATCCTTGATGGGCTCAATTGGCTAGGTCTCGATTATGACGAAGATCCGGTCTTTCAATCAAAGCGCGCTGATAGGCATGCCGAAGTTGCAAATGCGCTGTTGGAGGCAGGGCATGCTTATAAGTGTTTTGCGACGCCTGAAGAGCTTGAAGAAATGCGTGCTCATCAGCGCGAAAACAAGCTGCCCATGCGCTATGATGGACGCTGGCGTGACCGTGATCCGTCTGAGGCACCCGAAGGCGCGCCGTTCGTTGTGAGGATTAAGACGCCGACCGATGGCGAGGCGACCATCGAAGACAAGGTGCAAGGTTCGGTCTCGGTTAAAAACGCAGAGATAGACGATTACATCATCCTGCGCGCTGATGGCACGCCCACATACATGCTGGCCGTGGTCGTGGACGACCACGATATGGGCGTGACCCATGTCATTCGCGGTGATGACCATTTAAACAACGCTTTTCGCCAATTGCCGATTTACCGCGCAATGGAGGCAATTGAGGGCGGATGGCCTGATCCGATATACGCCCATATCCCGCTGATCCATGGTTCAGACGGGGCAAAACTATCCAAACGCCACGGGGCCCTGGGGGTAGAAGCCTATCGCGATGAATTCGGCATCTTGTCAGAGGCCTTGTTCAACTATCTCTTGCGGCTTGGTTGGGGCCACGGCGATAAAGAAGAAGTCACCCGAGCAGAAGCGATTGAGCTGTTTACACTGGCAGGAGTGGGCAAAAGCCCCTCTCGATTTGATCTGAAAAAGCTCGAAAACCTCAATGGTTACTACATTCGCGAAGCAGATGATGCCAAATTGGCGGGTTTTGTTGCTGCAAGATTAGGCCAGGATGCCGACATCGCTCTTTTGGAACGCGCAATGCCCGCACTTAAAATGCGCGCTAAAACCCTTGACGAAATCGCTGATGGTGCAGGGTTTTTGTTCGCAAAGCTGCCTTTATCGATGACCGAAAAGGCTGCAAAAATGCTCGATGATGAGGCGCGTGCACGATTAGGCCACATTTCCGCAAGATTACGGAGTGAAAATAACTGGACAATCGAAGCTCTCGAAGCCAGTACGAAAGCGCTCGCGGAGGAACTGGGATTAGGTTTTGGCAAGCTTGCGCAACCCATGCGCGCTGCCCTTACCGGTACAACAACTTCGCCAGGTATTTTCGACGTTCTGGTCCTTTTGGGACGGGATGAATCTCTGGCGCGGCTTGACGCAGAGGCGTCTTGAGCGCGCCGCCGGACGATAAAATTGGACAGGAGACACAGTGTGGCAGACAAAATGGCGAAACTCGAGCTGGGAGGGCAATCCCACGAATTTCCCGTACTCGAAGGCAGCACTGGCCCCGATGTAGTCGATATTCGCAAGCTTTATGGCGCAACGGGTGCCTTCACCTTTGACCCAGGCTATAAATCAACCGCCAGTTGTGAAAGCGCGCTGACCTACATTGATGGCCAAGAAGGCATCTTGCTTCACCGCGGATATCCGATCGGTCAGTTGGCTGAACATTCCAGCTTTATGGAAGTCGCTTATTTGCTTTTGAACGGCGAGCTGCCCACTCAAGATGAGCATGATGATTTCGTCCACACGATCACGCGGCACACCATGCTGCATGATCAACTCAACACATTCTACACAGGCTTCCGCCGCGATGCGCACCCTATGGCGATCATGTGCGGCGTTGTGGGTGCTCTTTCAGCGTTTTACCACGACAGCACTGACATCTCTGATCCAGAGCACCGCAAAATCTCATCGCACCGCCTGATTGCGAAGATGCCGACCATTGCAGCCATGGCATACAAATATGCGGTGGGTCAGCCTTTCATGCAGCCCAAGAATGACTTGAGCTACACAGGCAACTTCCTGCGGATGACTTTCGGTGTTCCAGCAGAAGAATACGAAATCCACCCTGCTATCGAAAAAGCAATGGACCGGATTTTCATCCTCCACGCTGACCACGAACAAAACGCATCGACATCAACCGTGCGTCTTGCTGGTTCTTCAGGGGCCAATCCGTTTGCTTGCATCGCTGCGGGTATTGCCTGCCTTTGGGGTCCTGCCCATGGCGGCGCGAACGAGGCGGCTCTCAACATGCTACAAGAGATCGGCACGCCTGATCGTATTCCGCACTATATTGAGCGTGCAAAAGACAAGAACGATCCGTTCCGCCTGATGGGCTTTGGTCACCGCGTTTACAAAAACTACGACCCGCGCGCGACGGTGATGCAGCAGACTTTGCGCGAAGTGTTCGAAGCGCTGGAAACCACCGATCCTGTTTTTGAAGTGGCTCTCCAGCTTGAAGAGCTCGCTTTGAACGATGATTATTTCAAAGAGAAAAAGCTGTTCCCGAATGTCGATTTCTATTCGGGCATCATCCTGTCATCCATCGGTTTCCCAACCACTATGTTCACCGCGCTGTTTGCGCTTGCTCGCACGGTTGGTTGGGTCGCTCAATGGAATGAAATGATCTCTGATCCAGGCCAGGTTATCGGCCGTCCCCGCCAGCTTTACACAGGCCCGACTGCGCGCGATTACGTACCGCTTGCAAATCGCTAATCGCGAAGGCGGATTTTGAATAGAGGGGCGGCGCCATTTGGCGTCGCCCTTTTCATTTGGGACTAGCTGAATTTTGGAAGTGTCAGGCGGAAACAGGCCCCGGCTTCCTCAGCCTCTTCCCTTTCGAGCAATTCAAGGCTGCCTTGCATAGCCGTTGCCAATTTCTGGGAGATATAAAGCCCCAGTCCAGACCCGCCATCATTGCTGCGACCAAGCCGTTCAAATTTGTCAAAGATATGCTTGGCTTGTTCAGCGCTAATGCCGGGGCCTTGATCTTTTACAAGCAGAGCGACTGTGCCTTTATCATCACCATCGCTCACGCTGATGGTGATCGTGCTATCTTCCGGCGAATACGCAATTGCGTTGCCGATAAGATTGATGAGGATTTGCAGAACGCGGCGGAACTCAGCATTGGCCGCCTCACCCTCCCCTTTGTCAGGCAGAACCAGCTCTATCGCTTTGTCTTGTGCGCGCACGCCAAGGATACCAGCGGCTCGTCGAGCAACATCCGCTAATTCCACGCGTTCTTCTATCGTACTGAAATCGTCCGCTTCGACAACTTCGAGATCCGCCAAATCATCCAGCATACCCGATAGGTGTTGTCCTGCGGCTGCGATATTGCCGGCATACTCGCTGTATTCTGTGCGCAGGGGCCCTGCGAGCTTTGCTCTGATCGTCTCGGAATTGGCGATGATGCTCGCCACAGGTTTGCGCAAGACAGGGGCCAGCGTGCTGCCGATCATGCGTGTCTGAGCATGCGCCAACGCGTTTGCTTCTGCATCATCAATTTCGGGGATGAGTGGCTCGTCAGCGACGAGAAGAAGCTCAAATCCGCGCGGAGACGTTGTGCTATTCCCAACAGGAATAAGCCGCGCGCGCCACATTCTATCTGACCCTTTGAATGTGCATGCAGCTCCATCAAGCAATCGCCAATGGAGCGGCTGTTGGTGCGCCACGCCGCGAAGGTCAATATAGTGCGTCCATAACTGCCCCGGCTCGGCCTTCGCCAAGTGCGCCAGTTCAGCTGCGTCATCGCTGGTCGCGCTCAACAATTGCAGCTTTTGGCTTTCATCGAGGCGCGCTGCCACCTCAGCAGAAGCACGATCGATCTCGTCAATCTTCTCAACCAATTCGCGCGGATTGATTTGCGGTTCGCTCGCCCTTTGCCAATTGTCGATCAACAATTCGCAGCCGCCGCCATCGGCATCGTCCAGAGGGCGAACACGGGCAAAGCCGCTGACTTCTTCCTCGCCGTCAAAACACGAAAATTTGCGCGCAATCCGAAGCCCCATTGTCCGCCCTTGCCTGACCAAATCAAGCAATTCGGGCACGGCCAAAGTTCCCGGCAATGAACCTCCGCACCGTTCATGCAGATCGGCAAGCGCTTCATCTGCATTGAGCAGGCGATCATGCTCATCAGTCAGGCCGCGCGCGGCAAGAAGGGAACTGCGTTGATCCATTGGCGCGATCAGCCCCCTTTCCAAGCGGGAGACTGTGCCAAAAGATAGGCCGCTTGGCCGGGAGATATCTCCCCCATATTGCTCGGCAATCTCTCGGAAGGTTCAAGCAGCAGGAATTGACGCTCAATCGTTGCAGCTTCAAGGCCCGCCGCCCTTAATCCAAGCGCAAGACGCGCTGCTTGGCGTTCATGACAAGCCAGGATGGCGAGATCACGCGGCTGGCGGGTGAGCGAGGCAAGGCTGGTTACAAACAGCGCAAAGCCTGCATGTTCCAATTCAAGGCCGGCAATCACGCCTTTGCGCATCGATCCTGTCAGGCGAGTGAATAGCCCAAGACGAGTGGAGGCTTCATCATATTCTTCGCGCAGCTTGACCGTGGAAGCTTGTGAGGAAACGCCATTCTCCAGCACAGCAGTGCGTGCCCAGCTTTCCCAGCTCTCCAGTACCATATGGAAAAGCTGAGCTGGCAAATCAGTGATGCTGAGTGTCATACGCCGCTGCGATTGAACAAAGCGCGCTTGGGCTGCCAGAGCGGTCATCGCGAGTTCGGCTATTTCGCTTTGCTCTGAAGCAATCAGCTCCTGCAAAAGCGGGCTTAGAACAGGATCAATCGAGGAACGGTGTTCAAGCCGCTGCGTCAAATGCCCTTCCATCGCCAATGCATACAAATGGCTAAGCACTGGGCCGTTTTCAGCCAGATAATCAGAAAGATTATCGACAGATTGCCGGTCTGGTTCTGATCTTTTTGGGCCCATTTGCCCGGCAGCGATTAATTGTCTTGCACAATCGCTAAGCATACCGCGAAGGCGCGCCACGACATCTTCATTCACAAGCGCATGGCCCGCGCTTGCGAGCATATGGGTTAAAACCGGCGCCACACCGCCAAGCGCACGATCCCCGCGCGCCAATTCGGCACGAAGCATCGCCTCTACATGCGATGCGGCAGACGGCGTTCCTGCCTGGTCCATGATGCTCTTGCCCATTCCCTTTCTATATAAGGGCTATAGTTAAGCCTGCGTTAGCCTAATTCAGCGGCCTTCGCAGCAGCAATTCGGTACGGGTAAGAATGCTCAGAAGCGGCATCTCTTCTGGCTAGGTGGTTGGTTATCCAACAAAAATTGCAGCTTATGCAGCCGCTTCGCTTGAAAACTGCTTTAGGACCGCTTCAATATCGCGGATTGCCGTTGGTTCACCCGGTGCACTCGTCAAAGCAAGTTCAGCGGCATCAAGCAAGTCATCAGAGTGGAAACTCGCAGCCAATCCCTTCAAACGCATGGCCGCCACATTCCAATTTCCATCGCACCGAGAGCGCTTCAAAAGATCAAGCTGCTTTTCAGCGCTTTCGACAAATGCAGCACGCAATTCATGGATCAGCGCAGGATCATCTCCCGCCGCTGCAGCCAAAGTCGCGTCTAAAGCTCCGTTCTCAAATGCCATGAAAGCCACACTATGTGACTAAGGGTTAATGAAGGGTTTATCCACACCTGCGTTGTGGTATCTAGGCCCCATGTCAAAGGGACCAAATATCCGAGCCGTGGGCGCAAGTGATAAACAAGCCGCCGCATCTGAAGCAACGAGCACAGCGCAAGAGCAGGTTATGTCTGCTGATCCAGAAGCTCTGTTTGATGACGAGCTTGATGTTCTCGATCTTACTGAAATGGATGAAGATTACAGCATGGCTGAAGACATTGAACATCCCACCGGTTCGAAATTTAGCTGGGTTCTGCCATCATTGGCCACTGCGACCGTTTTTGGATGGACCGCTCTTTATGGCTGGGCGATGCGCGCTGAGTTGATAAACGCTGCTAGCGCTGCGCCCTCACAATGGGTTTCGTGGATCATTGATTGGTCTGTTCCAGTTTTGCTTGTTTGCGTGATCTGGCTTCTCGCCATGCGCAATTCGCGGCGTGAAGCGGACCGTTTTGCAGCGACGGCCTCCCTCCTTAGTCAGGAAAGTGCGCAACTCGAAACCCGACTAACGGTTGTGAACCGCGAGCTTAGCTTGGCTCGCGAATTTATCGCCTCCCAATCGCGCGATCTTGAATCGCTTGGCCGAGTTGCGAGTGAGCGCATTTCAGAACATGCCGCAACCTTGCAAGATCTTATCAAGAAGAACGACAAACAGGTTCAATCCATTGGCAAAGCTAGCGATACTGCGCTCAGCAACATGGTGGCATTGCGCGATGATCTGCCGGTCATTGCAAATTCTGCACGCGATGTTTCCAATCAAATTGGAAATGCTGGCCGGACAGCCAAAGAACGCGTCGAAGAATTGGTAGGCGAGTTCAAAAAGCTCGAAGAATCAGGCGCATCAAGCGATGAACGCATCACCGCGATGAGCGACAAAGTCACAGACACTTTGGGCCAATTCGACACTGAAATCATGCGATTGGAGGGTACTGTCAATGAACGATTCGACCTGCTCCAAAACAAAACAGCCGAATATCGCAGCGAGATTGACCAAACCGAAGCCCAAGCCTTTGCCTCTTTGAGTGGGCGGTTTGCCGGCCTTCAAGGAGAGACAGATACGTTGATTTCGAAGCTTCAGGACGCTGAGAAGATGGCAGGTGAAAGGCAAGAAGCCGCCATTGAAAGCGTACGCACGACTATGACGGAACTCTTCGATCAGGTCGATGCGCTGGATCGAAACGCCCTCGAAGCCTCGAAGGCGCGCGTTCAAAGCCTCCACAAAGAAGCTTCGGATTTCGACGCGTTGCTAACCCAGCGCGATATTCGCTTCATGGAAGAGATGAAAAGCCGCCAGACGCAATTCGAAGAGCGCGAAGCCAAAGGCAGCGAGCTGTTGGCAGAACGTCTGGCCCAGCTTGATAAATCAATGGAAGAGCAGCGTGCAGCTCAGAGCGCAGAAACAGAAAAGTTCGCCGAACAAACCTCTGCGCTTGGCAATCAGTTTGAGGAAATGGGCGCTTTGATCAAAAAGATCGCCTCTCAAACCGATATGACCCGCCGTAGCCTTGGCGAAGGACTGGGTGATTTGGGCAAGCAATTGTCTGAGAAGCGTTTGGCACTGGGCAAAACCGCAGAAGGTTTGAACGAACTCAACAATGCAGCTTTGAAAGTACTCGAAAATATCGAACTCAGCGTGCATCACACCCGTGAAGAGCTGCCAGCGGCAATCAAAACCGCAGCGACGGAACTCGAGGCGGTCGAAAAGCGTGCAGGTGACGTCAATGGCGTCATGTTGACGGCGTCAGGAAAAGGCGAAGACTTAAGTAAGTATCTTACTGACACGCAAAGTGAGATTGAACGGGCGGCAAGCGCAATAGATGGTCTGCAAGGAAAGCTCGACGAGCAAGCGGACGATACTTTAGCGAAGCTTCAGGGACTTCGGGCCAGCCTTGCGCAAATTACCGATGAGAGCGAGGAATTTGCTGGATCAACGCAAGAAAAACTGCGTGAAGCAATCACTGCGCTTGAAACCACAGCTCGTGAAACTTTCGGAACACTTGAGACCGAAACGCGCGAAAAGATCGAAGGCATGGCAGCACAGATCAGCCAGCAGGCCTCTGGCAAGCTGGCCCAATCGCTAAAAACAGAAAGCGATGCGGCCATCGCGCAGATGGAAACCGCAGCCGCGGAAGCCTCGAGCGCAGGAAAAGAAACCACTGTTCAATTGCGCGATCAATTGGCCAAAGTGAATGAACTCACAAGCAATCTGGAACAACGCATTCGCCGCGCGCGTGAATTGGCGGAGGAGGAAGTCAACAATGACTTCTCAAGAAGAATGGCTGTCATCACCGACACGCTCAATTCGGGCGCTATTGATATTGCGACTGCCCTTTCAAACGAAGTGCCAGATACGGAGTGGAATGCCTATCTGAAAGGCGATCGTGGTATCTTTACAAGGCGCGCTGTGCGCCTGATCGATAACACGCAAGCCAAAGAGATTTCAGAGCTTTATCAGTCCGATGATGATTTCTACGCCAATGTGAACCGCTACATACACGATTTTGAATCGATGCTGCGTTCCATGCTCTCCACACGTGATGGAAATGCGCTGGGCGTGACGGTTCTGGGTTCGGATATGGGTAAGCTCTATGTCGCGCTCGCCCAAGGCATTGAAAGGCTGCGGACCTGATTTCAGTCTGTCTTAGTCAGATCAACCGGAGGTTCCGGGAAAAAGTTAAGGTCATCCGGCGTCACCCAGCCAAATTCGAAATTGAGCACGAAAATCGAAGTCAGGATCGCTGCGATAATCGTGGCGCG
Organism: Pseudomonadota bacterium; assembly: GCA_038532855.1. Lineage (GTDB taxonomy): Bacteria > Pseudomonadota > Alphaproteobacteria > Sphingomonadales > Sphingomonadaceae > Erythrobacter. The sequence continues at coordinate 4,336 of JBCAZT010000013.1, read as the reverse complement.
GATTACGATCTTTGCCGGTTTAAAACTAACAGGCGCGCTGTCCGCTTGCCCTGGGACTTTCGTTTCGCCAGCCTCGTCAGCCGTGCGCACGCCAAAAGGCAGCAGCACAAATGCGCTCATCACCCAGATGAGGAAATAAATCGCGAGAATGGATGTCCATTCCATAAAAGCTTAGCTCCGTTTCCCCTGCCCTAGCCCCGGCATAATCACCCGCACTTGAGGGTTTTTGCCGGACCACCGGCGCGCACAGCGGCGCGCTGCAAGACGAGCTGCTTCATGGACAGCGGCAGGATCTTGAGCATCGGCCCCGCGCAGCTTTCGGATGGCGTCAAGGATATCGCTTTGCGTTTCCTCGGTGAATTCATCCATATCTTCATCTAGCGGCAGCCCGATGCAATCGATGATTGGATCACCACCGCGCACCAAAACCACGCTCATCACGCCTTCATAAGAAATCCTGCGCCGCATTGTGACAGCATCACCATCAGCAGGCGCGATGATATCGCCATCCAGCACCAGACGGCCACTGCGCACCTGTGCGATCACCGAAGGGTTGCCCGGAGCCAGTTTCACAACATCGCCATTGGCTTGGACGATATTGTGTTCAATGCCCGCTGCCTTACCAACGCGCGCTTGCTCTTTCATATGGCGTATTTCGCCGTGGACGGGGACCAAAACTTCGGGCCGCAGCCAACCATAGAGCGCCTCCAATTCCGGGCGCCCCGGATGCCCAGAGACATGAATGAAGCTCTGCCTATCGGTCACCATTTGAATGCCGCGCCGGGCAAGCTCGTTCTGCATTTTGCCGATCGAGATTTCATTGCCCGGAATTTGGCGTGAGGAGAATAGGACCACATCTCCGCTCGACAGTTCAATCGGGTGGTTATCTTCCGCCATCCGCGCCAGCGCTGCGCGTGGTTCGCCCTGCCCGCCAGTTGCCAAAATCATCACATCACCGCGCGGCAGTCGCATGGCCATGTCGAAATCAATAGGGTCAGGAAAATCGGTGAGATAGCCATTGTCTTGGCTCACCTCGAGAATGCGATTGATCGAGCGGCCCGCAATGCAGACCTGACGGCCCGTCTCACGCGCGACTTCTCCCAAAGTCTGAAGCCGCGCCACATTGCTGGCGAAGGTTGTGACCACAACTCGCTTTCCAGCGTGTTTTGAGACCTCTTCCATCAAACCGCGATGCACCGCGCCTTCAGAGCCAGACGGATTGGGATTAAAGACATTGGTGCTGTCACACACCAGCGCCAATACGCCTTCATCGCCAAAGGCAGTCAGTTCTTCTTGGGTGGTTGGCTCACCAATGATGGGTTCTTCATCCAGCTTCCAATCGCCGGTGTGGAACACTCGGCCATAGGGTGTGTCGATCAGCAGCGCGTTGCCTTCTGCGATTGAGTGAGCAAGCGGAATATACGTGACGGTGAAAGGGCCAAGGGCAATCTCACCGTGATCATCGGGAATGATGTTGAGTTCGACCTGACCCAAAAGCCCGGCTTCCTCCAGCTTGCGCGAGACCAGATCGGCGGTGAACGGCGTTGCGTAAAGCGGCACTCCCAACTCGCCAGCGAAATAGGGAACCGCACCAATGTGATCCTCATGCGCGTGCGTGAGAACAATGCCGAGCAAATCCTTTGTGCGTTCCTCGATGAATTCCAGATCAGCAAAGACCAAGTCCACACCGGGATATTCCCCGCCGGAGAACGTCATGCCAAGGTCAACCATCAGCCATTTGCCATCGCATCCGTAAAGATTGACATTCATGCCAATCTCTCCGGATCCACCTAGCGCAAGAAACAGCAGTTCATTTTCAGGAGTATAATTCTTTTTCACGTGAGGAAGTTACTCGGGAAACTCAAAATTGTTTATGAAGCGGCCTGTTCAGCCAGAATGGCGAGGCCTTGAATTGTGAGATCGGCATCAACGTGATCGAAAATGTCGGTCGCATCATCAAACAATATGGCGAGCCCGCCGGTGGCTACAACCTTTGCAGGGCGGCCTATTTCACTTTTCATGCGTTCGACAATGCCTTCCATCATGGCGACATAGCCCCAGAACACGCCGATCAGCATTTGGTCTTCGGTGTTCCGCCCGATAACGCTGCTGTTATCAGGTGCGCGAATGGCGATACGCGGAAGCTTGGCTGTTTTGCCGACTAGCGCATCCAAAGACAGATTGATCCCCGGCGCAATCGATCCGCCCTTGTAAGCGCCATTGAAATCAATCGCTTCAAACTTCGTTGCCGTGCCGAAATCAATTGCGATGATATCGCCACCATATGTGTGGTGCGCCGCCAAAATGTTGAGCGCGCGATCAGCGCCAAGCGAGCTTGGCTGATCCACATCGATTGCAAAAGGCCAAGTCACTTTACCCTCGCCCGCTTTCAAGGGGGTAATGCCAAAGTATTTCTGGGACAGGACGGTCAAATTGTGATCGGCACGCGGGACAACCGAGGCGAAGATAATCTGGGAGATATCCTCGCGGCTCACCCCTTCAATTTCGAGCAATTGCAAAAGCCACACCGCATATTCATCGCCTGTGCGCCTCGGATCAGTGGCGATGCGCCAGCGCGCTTTAACCTCGCGCCCTTCGAACAAGGCGAAGACCACATTGGTGTTTCCAACATCAGCAGCCAGCAGCATCAGTTTCCCTTTTCCGCGATCATTGAGACATCGCCTGCATGGATAGTGTGGATCGCCCCATTCGCCAAGCGCAGCAGCAAAGCGCCTTCGCTGTCCAGACCAGCGAACGCTCCTGAAACACGCGTGTCTTCGCTACCCGCTTCCAATTGAGTGCCGATAGGATGGGCGATCTCCATCCACGCATCCAGAATTTGAGACAGCGGCTGCGAGCGCCATTGGGCAAGCCGGTTTGCGAATTCATCAGCGAGGATTGAAAGAACAAGACTGTCGCTGCCGCCATGCTTTGGGTTCTCATAGACGATATCGGTGGTGTCTCGCCCTGCAATATCCGGCGAGTAACTGACATTTACGCCGACGCCCACGACCACACTTTCACCCCTGCGCTCTAGCAAAATTCCCGCAATCTTAGCGCCGCGCACCAGAGCATCGTTGGGCCATTTGAGCAGGATAGGCGCGCGCGGCAAAAGCGAACGACGCAATGTGTCCGCCACGGCCAATCCCGCTACGAACGACAAAGTATGCGCCGGGTGATCTTCGCTGTTGAGATTTACAACTGTGCTGCAAAACAAATTGCCTGAAGGGCTTTCCCATTTGCGGCCCAATCGCCCTCGCCCGCCCGTTTGGCGTTCCGCGCGCAGCCAGAACCCTTCTGTCAAAGCTTCGCCACCGCTCAATCGCGCAAGCAGATCCGCATTGGTCGAACCGGTTTCTTCGACCTCTTCGATTACAGGTTTTATGCTCAAACCGCCAAGAACAGCGCAGACGCCGCTTTATCAGCAAGGTCAGTCAGCGAAGGAGTAATGAGATAGCCAAGTGGAGAGATGATCAATGTCATCAACCCAAGCAGCACCCAATGCGATGTCTCGCTTTTACCGGTGACCAAATCGGCAGGTTCATCGAAGAACATGACTTTCACGAACTTGATATAGTAGAATGCGCCGATGACGCTTGCGGCAATCGCGATAGCGGCAAAGGCTACAAGGCCTGCCTCAACTGTCGCCTGGAACACCACAAACTTGCTGTAAAAACCAAGCAGCGGCGGGATGCCAGCAAGGCTGAACATCATAACCAGCAAGCACCACGCAATCGCAGGCTGGGTAACGGCAAGCCCTTTGATATCGCCAAAGGTCTCGTACAAGTCGCCGTCTTTGCCGCGCAGCATCAGCAGGGCTGTGAAGCTCCCAAGGCTCATCGCGACATAGATGAAGAGGTAGACCAGCATCGCGCTCGCGCCTGATTGGTCTGCAACCGCGAGGCCCAACAAGATGAAACCAACATTGTTGATCGAGGAATAGGCTAGCAGGCGTTTCAAGTTTTCCTGCCCAATCGCGCCCAATGCGCCAAAGACAATCGAGGCGAGCGCGGTGAACATCACGATTTGCTGCCAGGCCACCACTTGGCCGCCGAACACATCGAAGACGACACGGGCTGCCAATGCAACCGCAGCGACTTTGGGAGCAGTGGCGAAAAACGCAGTAACAGGCGTTGGAGCGCCTTCGTAAACGTCAGGCGTCCACATATGGAAAGGGACAGCCGCAATTTTAAATGCGAGGCCCGCCATCACGAAAATCAGCCCGAAGAGTGGCCCGTAAGCCAGATCCCCTTCAAGACCTGCACGCACTGTTGTGAAATCGGTGCCGCCGGTAAAGCCGTAAAGCAGGCTCATCCCGTAAAGCAGGATGCCCGAG
>JBCAZT010000012.1:0-38323 GCA_038532855.1 Pseudomonadota bacterium | reverse complement strand
GATTATTCACAGTCTCAAGCCGGCTAATCCGCCAATCACTCCCACAGCAAAGCTTTGCGCAAAAACAGCTGTCTCGGCGGATTAGCCGGCTTGAGACTGTGAATAATCATTAACAATCATGTGCTTAAGAGATTTTGATTGCCACCTGTCTCTCCGCCATGACTTCTAAATCTTTGTCGCATTTGATCGCCGTCAATCGAATAGTTCAATTGCTTTCGGCTCTCCGACGAAAAGTTAAGGGCCCCAGTCAAATAATGACTGGGGCCCTTTTGTGACCTTTGAAAGGCGGGTTCGCTTACCTCGGCTTAGAAGCCAATTGTTAGGCGAAGAGCGCCGGCATGGTCTTGTGTCGCATCGCCGAAAAGACCGTCATAAGTCAGGCCGATAGAGCTGTTCTCACCCAATTTCAGGCTTGCTTCTGCTTGCAGGAAGCCAGCATTGCGAGATTGCGCTGCGCCTGCGACACGGAAGGAATTGCCGACAACAAAGCGGGCATCCCCTGTTGCTGCAAGCTCGCCCAGTCCGGCTTGATACCCGGCATTGCCGCGCAGCTGGAAGCTGGAGCCGTCTGCTGTTGCAAAGCGCACACCGACAGCCGCCGTGCTGGCGTTCTCAATCTCGTCTTCGAAACGCAGAGCAGCTGATCCACCATTTTCGGTAAAGGCTTCTGTTTCTGCCTCGAGGAAAGTCAGACCGACATATGGTTCAACCAAGCCTGAGCCCATGTTCAAGGGAACACCAGCTTCGATAAAGCCAAACAGGACAGAGCCATCATAGGCAGCCGAAAGACTATCGGTGAATATGCCGAATGCCACAGCGCGCGATGTATCGAGGCTGCTGCCACCGAAACCACCGCCGGTGCGAACACGTAGACCACCAAGGTCAACGTCAAGATAGGCCAGAGCACCAAAGGTTTCCACCGTGCCTTCGCCCAGATTAGGGCTCAAGCTGCCAGCGGGTTCTTGGAGGTCAAAGTCCGTTTCGGTGTAATTGACAGCGATACCCAAGCTTGCGCCTTCGCCAATGCCGACATCTGCACCGACAACCAAGCCAAAGCCATCGCGGTCAACGCCAGCGCCGTTACCATCGGCATCGGTTTCACCCGTATAGCCCCAAGCTGTGCCCCAAATGTTGCCGCCTTCTTGGTGGGTCAGGTGGTTAAGCACTGCGTTACGGACAAGGCGGTTGTCTTCAACCATCGCTGTGCGTCCGCTTGGGTGAAGGTCGCCTGAGAGCTGATCAAACGCATCACGCGCTGCATCTGCGCTCAGATTGACGATGCTGTTGCCCAGTGTGCCATTAACAGCGCTTTCGATAGCCGCTGCTGTGGCAATTTGGTTGGCTGTTTGGCCAACTGACACAAAGTCCACATCATTGCGGCGCAATGTCAGGACGACGCTTGTTTCTTCATAGTTGAGAGTTGGCGTCAAGAAGGCAAGGTCAGTCATCACTGCCTCGAAAGCGCCCGATACAGCCCCACCTGCAGTGATGATCGTGTAGTCGGTTGAGAAGTCAAATGCCGTGCTATCGCTTAGGACACTCACAGTACCGCCATTGATAGTCACATCGCCAGTCGCCGCGACCAGATCGCTTGCGCCGGTTGGATCAACATCGATTTCCAAAGTTGATCCTGAGGCAAATGAAAGATCAGTGGCATTGAACGTCCCGATACCAGCGCCTGGCGCCAGAGTGCCGGAAACCGCGAGAGCTCCAGTGGTGCCCGCGCCTGCCAAGCTTCCGCCTGCATTCACAGTAACATCTGAGACAAGGCTGCCGTTCACTTCGAGGATGCCGCCATCAATCACGGTATCGCCAGTGTAGGTGTGATCGCCATCAAGCACGAGCGTTCCCGCATCAAGCTTGTTGAGGCCACCTGTACCGCCGATTTGCGCAGAAATGGTGGCGGTGAGGCCAGTGTCGACACGGAATGGCGTTGCGCCATTGCTGATCGTCAAAGCGCCTGTGCCTGATGCAATTGTGTAGCCATCTGCCGCAAATTGGATGCCAGTGAACGTGATTGCGTCATCCACTGTCACAGTGCCGCCAGCAGCGCCGCCGAATACGGCAAAATCATCATTCCATGCGGCGTTAAATTCGCCGTTCGCATCGGTCCAATTTGTATCGGTGAGGTTCCAGCTGCCGCTGCCGCCATCGATCACATCATCGCCCATCGCATCAGCGCCATCAAAGAACTGAATGCTTGGAATTGCGCGGTCGATGATCAGGTTTACCTGGCCATTGGTTGTGACCTGGATTGAGCCTTGCTCAAGATCAAAACCGGCTGGTAATCCGTTCACAAGAAGGCCGTTATCGGTCAGCGTACCCGTGTAATCGATCAGACGATAAACACCCAAGCCAAAGCTTCCGATGTCGCTTGCGTTGAGCAAACCATCGAGTGTGAGATCGCCGTTGACTTGGATACGGTCGCTTGCCGCAGCATCTGCTGGATCACCCAGATCGAAAGCCAAAATAGCGTTTTGGGTGAGGATCAGATCGCCAACGGTTAAAGTGCCCGCTGTTCCATCTGTGCCTGGTGCAATTGCGCCGGCTGTTTGGACCGTGACAGAGCCGGTGCTTGTTCCGGTACCAGACAAAGTCGCGCTCGCGGTAACCTCAGCATCGCTGACAAGCGATCCGTTGAGGATGAGCGTGCCGCCAGCAACAGTTGTGTCTCCGGTGTAGGTGTTGGCACCGTTCAGGATGAGCGTACCCGCTTCAACTTTGTTAATGCCGCCTGTTCCGATCAAAGCAGCATCGATTGTTGCTGTGATGTCGTCAGCTGCGCGGATATTGCTTGATGTCTCTGTCAGCGCGAGAGTGCCAGTGCCCTGGGCGATGGTGTATCCATCGACTAGGAATTGTAGGCCTTCTGCTGCGATGTCATCGCCCAACGTTACAACACCGGCTGTCCCGCCAAAGATTGCGAAGGTGTCATTCCAGGCAAAGTTCGTATCGCCTGCTGCATTGGTCCAGTTGCCTGCAGTGTTGTCCCAGACGCCTACGCCGCCTTCAATGGCGCCGTTGCCCGTCGTGTCTCCTCCGTCAAAGAACAGCACACTTTCGGCATCGGCTGCATTGGCAGAGATAACGAGATTGACTTGGCCTGCGACTGACGTTTGCACTTCGCCTTGGGTTAGGATGAAACCATTTGGCAATGTGCCGATTTCAAGACCATTATCGGTCAGAGTGCCGCCATACGTGATGAGGCTGTACACGCCGAGCCCAAAGTCTCCCACATCGGTGACATTCAAAGTGCCATCCAGCGTAAGGTCGCCTGCGATTGCCAGGCTATCACTTGCCGCTGCGTCATTCGGATCGCCCAGATCAAAGGCGAGGATTGAGCCGTCTACGAGGGTAAGTGAAGACAGGTTGAGGTTATCAGCGCTGTTGAGGTTACCGGGGTTTATGATCCCGCCAGCTGCAACGACTGTATCACCGCCTGTTCCGTTACCGCCAAGCGTAGCGCCAGAAGCAACCGTAATTTGCCCCGTCGTCCCGCCGGAATTGATTAGCAATGATCCCGTATTGATGTTGATCGCACCATTGCCTGTTGCGAACGAAGAAAGCGCGAAAACACCCCCATCAACATTCACCTCGTCAAAATCGAATGCCCTAATGGTGTTGAGTGTCGCGTCAGACCCGACAAGGTTCAAGACATTGGTTGCGGCTGCATCGGTGCTTGCTTGCAGATCGCCTGTTATCGAAGCCCCTGAATTCACGGTCAAAGTATTTGTGCCGGTGCCGTTAAACTGAACGGCATCGTCGGCACCAGTGGTGGTGCTGCTTGCGCCCAAAGTAACAGTTGCGTCTTGCATGCCTTCGATATTGATCGCATCGCCAACGGAGCCAGTGATCGTACCATTGTTGGTGACGGTTCCGCCCGTCGCCAAATCAATGCCTTCTTCTCCCATGATCGTACCATCGGCGTTGTTTGTGATCATCGCGCCGAGAGTGTCGCTCGCGGTCAAAATGCCATCGGCGGTGCCGCTGATCGTGCCAGAGTTGGTAATTACGGTGTTTTCTGGGACAGTATCTTCAGCAACATCAGAACCGCCCAATATGCGGACAGAGATGGAATCGCCATCGATCCGAATGCCTTCGTCATCACCCGTGATCATGCCGCCTGCTTGGTTGTCGACGGTAACGCCGGTCCCGCCAATCAGAATGCCTGCTTCGGCTTGACCATCGATTGTGCCGGCATTGGTTATTGTAACGGAGTGGTCAGCATGCGCACCATTTATGCGAATAGCGTTGGTCGCTGCGGTGATCATTCCGCCGGTTTCGTTGACGATTGTCCCGCGAAGCACAGCGTCGCTCTCTGAGCGGATCGCTGCATTTGATGTGTTTGCGTTACTGGCAGAAATCGTGCCGCTGTTGGTTACGTCAACTTCGATGATGCAATTGACCTGCATGCCTTCAAGGCAGCCGCGTGCCTCGCCCCCGGTTGTGCCTGGGTCGCCGTTGAAGTGCAGCGCATCGGCATCGCTATCAGTGCCAGTGTTTGATATTGTGCCGGTGTTTACAAGGCGGAAGCGCGCAATGCCTTCTTCATCGCCAACGGTGCCAGAAGAAGGATCTGTGCCAAGCAGAGAGTCAACGCCGATGGTTGCCCCGCCTACGCTGGTGATGGTGCCGCTGTTGATAACAGTGTTCAGTTCGCCGTCTGCATCACGGTCGAAATAGACAACCGCCTCAGACGCCTCGCCAGTGCCTTCGATAAGGCCCGCATTGTCAAGGGTTTGAGCATCACCTTCGAAGAAAATGACGCCGTCCACGCCCTGCAGCACGCCCGTTGAGAGAACGTTGACGACAATGTCATCTTCGGAGTTATCGACGAAAACTACGACATCTTCATCGTCACCATCATTGTTGATGTGTGTGCCGCCAAGAGTGATGACCGTGCCATCATTCGTGTTGTTCTCTAATTCGATGTTGTCGCCTGAGTTGACGGTCTGGGTCACGCCGTCCGCTGAAGTCACCGTTTGGCCGCCGGGATTATCTACGGGCGTATCAACGACAATCACGATCTGCGCATGGGCTGGTGCAGCATTGAACATTGATAGCGCCATCGCAGACATCGATGCGCCAAGACATAGCCGCGAAAACGCTTTGTTGCTTTTGCTTGATTCGGTTTTGTTTGTGTTGCGAACGCAAGCTTTGCCAGCCGCGGCTGGTGCCTCGTAAGTCATCCTAATTCCCCTCTCATTCGGGCGCGACCTTTTGGAACGCCTCAAGTCCTGACAGGGCCGCGCTTAGTTAATTAACGGCTCTGCAATGCACGAACCTTTGCAGGTAAGTTAGACCAATTCAACCCTAATCGACCTACCAATGCAATAAACCAATTGCCTGGCAATCCGTGTTTAAAGGCCTGTGTCCCGTGTTGGAACGATTAAGGGTGAAGGTTTTCAAGCCTGTAGAAAGTGGTCTGGTCAAAATCAGTGGCATCGCCCGTATTGTTCTGGGTGTAGGTGCCAGCTTTGAAATAATTCCACTCATCAATCACATCGTACCCGCTCGACTCGGCGACCATGTCGACAAAGTTGTGTCCGATGATCTCGCCATCCCGATCTCCGCGACGGATAATCACATCAATGCGCGATCCCACATTGCTGATTTCGTAAGAGAACACCTCATCCAGAGCGATGCCGTTCAGCGGATCATCGCGGACTTCTGGCTGGCTATCTCTGTCGGAAAACTCAGGCCCAACGACCATGAAATAGATGTCATCACCGCCGCGAATTTCGTGGGCAAAATAGATGTAGCCGCGCTCATTCTCTGGATACTTGCGATAATACAGCCTGATGGGTTCATCGGACGATGCGTGAATCTGACCAATCACCATCCGGCCAATGTGAAAATCGGTGCCAGTGCTGGTGACATTGTTGATCGCTAGCGTGCCGGTAAGCAGTCCGCCGCGCCCGCCAATGGGGACACCGGGATCAGGTTGATAGCCCAGCACCCAATTGTTCAAATTCACGCCTTGTGTAGAAATCGATCGATTGCCGTTGCGCAGCATCTCTCGCAGTTCTGAGCGGGTGAAGCTGGAATTGGCCGATGTTGTTGCCCCCTCAATAGTAGAGCGAAACACCATGCCGCCATCTGCTGCGGTGAAGAAAAATTCGTCGCTAAAGTCCGCTAAATCAACATCTTGAGTTCGTTGGGCAAATCCATCGCTTGGATCGGTTGCTGGTGTATCCAAAGCCCAATCCAAAAGGTCAAAATTGCGCCCTGGCGTAACCGCCGGGTCAAGCCCGAATATGCTTGTGTCAAAAGCCTGCACTTGGACGGCACTTTGCGCCGTTAAGCCGCAACCAAAAAGCGCAGCCTCAATGATACCGGGGCCGGTGTTATCGCTTGTATCGGTGACAGTGATCCGCACGAAACGGGCGGGGGTGTCTTTGACGTCATAGCGTTCAAAACTCAGCGTTTCTCCTGATGATTGGGTGCTGGTTTGGAGCGATGAGAAATTGGTCCCGTCATCAGAGGTTTCCAATGTGAACGTGCTTGTGCGCGTATCGCCATTTTGCCACGCAATTCCGACTTCTTTGATCAAGTGCTGGTCAGCAAGATCGAGAGTGATTGACGCTGGGAAAGTGGTTGCACTCCAACTGGATGAGGCGCTCAGATTGTCATCAATCGCATTGCTGGCGGGAAAGCCGGTGCCGGCGGTCTGATCGGTTACCGCGTCAGTGATATCAAGAAAATTGACCCCATCGCATGTCGTGGGGCTGGGCGAGGGCGAAGGTGTGGGAGTTGGCGTTGGTGAAGGCGCCGGCGTGGCAGTGGGAGCAGGCGTCGAACCGCCGCCGCCACCGCAAGAAGTAAGCGTAACGGCTGCCAAAGTAACAGCGCACAGTGCCTTTGTAGGCAAACGATCTTTGAACATTATCTCTCCCGCAGATCTTCTGATCCGCTATCTGGCTCAATTGGTAGGACAAAAAATGAGAAGATCAATAGAAAATTGGTATGATAACTTTGTTTGAGTGAGGTCTAAACGACCTATCGTGGTTGGATCGTCAACGCTTACCTGGTGTAGCGTTTATCAGCTTTGAATGGCTTCATGTCATTCCGCAGTCTAGCCACCAACCAACTCATGGTGCTGGGTGTTGACTGAAATGTTTAGGAAGTAGCGTGTCCTGCCGCTTTATCCGCTTACTGGATGTTGTTCGTATAGCTTAGAGAATAGCCAGTTTTCGCAGGCCAGCGAGCCAATGGTTAGACCACGATAAAGCGGTCCGAACTGTCATTGATCAATTCTGGTCCGTCCTTCGTGATAAGCACGAGGTCTTCCAAATGGGCAGTGCCGCCAAGGCCGCTATCCAGCAGCGGCATATCGACACTGAGGATCATATTTTCCTCAAGCTCTATGTCGGCCTTCATATAGCTGCCAAAACCGGCCACATTCTCATCATCGGAGTGGTGCAGGCCGATCGTGTGGGGGTTCACGTTGAAAGCGACATCAATATTGGTGTCGGCATACAAAGCTTTGCCGCGCTCAATAATCTGAGAGAAACGCATTCCTGGCTTCAAGTCTTCCAGCAGACGGTTCCAAGTGAGTGACAGAGCATCAATAATCGCCGCCATCTTGCGATTGGGTTCACCAACGCAGACCGTCCTTCCATAATCGCCATGGTATCCGCGGAAGGTGCTGACGCAATCAATCAGGAAAGTGCGGCCCTTTTCGATGTCGCCATTGGCCACGCGCGTCATCAGTGTGTCGACCATCATGTAATGGCCTGTCATGTCACGGTCCGCACATTCTTTCCAGAACTCACGGCGCAAATCATCATAGCTTGCCCCATCTCGCACGGACATTGCTGCCGCTCGCGAGGCTGTTGCGTTGTTGGATGCTGCGTATCGCATCAACGCAATTTCCTGTGGTGTTTTCTGAATTCTTATCTTGCGGACAATACGCTCACCATCGACAAATCGGACATCCATTCCGCTGCGCTGCAACAGCTCTTTGATGCGCAAATCATCGATCGCGATTGTTTTGTTAGGAAGTGGATTATCGAGCACTTGCTTTAAGAGAGCCGCTTCGATGGAAGCGCGTATTTCGTCGCTCTGTCGAGCAACGAGGGCGTGACGGTACCTCTCGGACTCCGATTCTAGAGCAAGATCATGGCGACGAGTGAGAAACGGAGCGCCTGGCGCGTTGGCTATATCAGCAGGGTCGGTAAGGCTTGCAAATTCCTCGAAGTCAGCGGGAAAACCAACAATCTCAACATTCATCAAATCCAACTGGGATTGAGCGGTGCCCTGGAAATACAACCCGATCTGCGATGTGATCATCGTCGGTTTGCCATTACCATGCGCTGATAAAGTGGCGTAGTCGATGCCGGAATCATAGCCCAGCATCTGTGCGGCTGCTGTGTGTCCAGTAAGGTAGTAATAGTTAGGCGCCTTGGAGCAGATCAGCAGATCGACCTTTTCCGCGTCCAAGATATTGTGCGCCCGTTCCTGATTGAGCAAGAGGCCATCAAATTCCAAAGGACGAGGCGGTTCCATTGGTGCATTGAATTTACCGTTTGATGTAAGATCGCGGTGTTTTTGCGCATCTCCATTCTGATCGCCTGCAAAAGCTGCACTACCAGCGAGGGCCCCAGTTGCCGCCAATCCAGTTAATGCGGTTCTGCGGCTTACACTCATTGCTCTACTTTCTCATTTTCTGCCGTGACAAATAGGCTGATAAGAGCGTCGATATGACGCTCGATTTCCTCTTCAGCGAAGACATCAATTCCGAACTGTTTTTGAAGCTCAGGTGCAGCGAAGAACATCGTGCGAGACGCTGCCACATTCATGTAATAGAGGTTGAGCGGCGGAATGTCTGATCGGTAGACGCCCTGTTCTTGAGCCAGCGCGGTGCGATTTATTGCCCGGTCTGAAAAGGGACGCAAATAGTTATCAGCAAGCCATTCAAACCTTTCGTTTTGCACGATCGATTCAAACATGATCATCCTGACAAGTTCAGGGTGTGTCGCGTTAAACCGGACATAGGACGAAATATGGTCGCGCATTTGTTCATGCGGCGTCATTTGATCCCATTTGTCTTGGCCTGCGAAAACAACCCGTTCCATTTCGCCAAAAAGATACGCAATGGCAGATCGCCAAAGATGTTCCTTTGAGGAATAGTGATACTTGATCGAACCATGATTGACCCCAGCCATATCCGCAATCTGCCGGACGGATGCGCCAGCGAACCCTTCTTTTGAAAACACTTTCACAGCTGCTTTCAAGAGCTTTGATCGTGTGTCGAGTTCAAGATCAATCTTCATAGTTTCATCCGTATGCCAGTGAGCGAGGAAGAGAAGTTCGCTCACTGACATACATAAACTAGAAATCCGCTCGAACGCGAATGCCAAATTGCTGAGGTTCGCCCACGATCCGGTTGGAGACCCCACCAAACAGATCAAGCGCCAAGCCGCCGACGAAATACTCCTCGTCAAACAGGTTGGTCGCATAAAGCGCGATGCTTACGCCCGGCAATCCCGCGACATCAACCAGATCAAGATCGATTTGGGCATTCACAAGGTTGTATTCTGGCACCGCAGACAATTCCTGGCCCAAAAGAGCCACAATATCCGGCCCCGCCAAACTTTCTTCACCAACGAGGAAGTAGTTCAATTGGAAACCAAACGAAGCGGTATCTGATAGCTCCTTGTCGTACCGTGCATTCAAACTGAATTGCCATTCAGGGCCGCCCAAAGGTTCACCGCTGCGATCGATCGTGTTGCCGGCTGCGTCTTGATCCAAAAATTCATCGAATTCGGCGTTTGTGTAACCCACAGTCCCACCAAAAGTGAATTCCGGTGTTGGCGTAACTTGAACTTCGGTCTCAAACCCCCAAATCGTCGCCTCCGCTGCGTTGCGTAGAACGGTAACAGGAACCGGGCTGTCAGGATCGAAAGACGTGCGCTGAATGTCGGTGTAGTCTGAATAGAAAAGCGCACTGTTCCAACGCAAAACGTCTTCGACCAGATCTGTTTTCAAACCCACTTCATAATTGGTGACGAATTCAGGTTGAACGATTGTCCCAATGTTATCTTGGTCAATCGCTCCTGAGCGAAAGCCACGCGAGACACTGGCGTATACCAGCGTCAGATCATTCGGTTTGAAATCCAAACTTGCGAGCCAGGAAAAACCATCAAACGATGCTGATACATCCTGGCCAGTATTGCCCGGAGCTAGTCCAAAAACACGGCGGCTTTCATCCGTGTAACGGATGCCACCTGTGAAATTGATAGCATCGCTTAGCCCGATTGTTGCCTGCCCAAATACGGATATCGTCTCGTTCTCCGCGCCGGTTGTGGAATCCAATCCAAAGCCCACCAGTTGATCGACATCAACGCCTTCTTCGGTCGAATAAAAAGCGCCTGCTTGCCACTGTAAGCTGTCTCCAAGTCCCGATCCCGAAAGGCGCAGTTCCTGTGCGAAAATATCGGAATCTTGAGCCAAGCGAACGGCGGTCGACGGCGCAGATTGGACTAAGGTATCTGCCGATTGATCACGATAGCTCGTAATCGAGGTTAGCTGCACTCCGCCAAGATCAACATTGATGGTCGCATTGATGTTGAATTCGTCAGAGACCGCGAAAGGCGCCTCTTCCCTGAAATCGTTGCCGACATAGAAATCGGGATTGGTCGATTCTAAAGCGATGAAACCGCCAAGTGCTGAACGAAGCGAGCGGAAAATGGACGTTGATTCATCGACTTCGTGATAGTCAGCATTGATCCTAATCGATAATGCATCGCTCGGTTCAAACAGTGCTGAACCGCGCAAAAACAGCTCGTCATCATCAGCAAGTTCGCGGCCTGTAAGAAGAGTATCGCCGGCTCCGCCTTCCCCGAAACCATCGCGATCGGTTTTGGCTGCACCCAAACGGACCGCAGCAGTATCGCCCAAAGGAACGTTCAAAACTCCCTCAAGTTCAGTGCGATTAAAAGAGCCGTTGGTGAATTCAGCATAGCCACCAAATTCGCCAAGCTCTGGTGCTTTGGTCGTCACATTGACGACGCCGCCAGTGGTGTTTTTGCCGAACAGTGTACCTTGCGGCCCTTTGAGAACCTCGATCTGTTCAATGTCGAACAAATTGGTGAACAAGCTTGTCCCGCGCGTGATGGGCGCGCCATTGATATTGATGCCGACCGCTTGGTCCGCGTTGAGCGTTAAGAAACCACTTGTTTGACCACGGATGGTTACATTGGCGAACAGGTTGCCTGTGGCAGCACGCGGCCTTACGTCAAAGTTTGGAGTGAGCCGCGCAATATCTGCAAATTCCGTAAGGCCTGCCTCGGTAAATTCTTCAGCTGTAAAAGCGGTGACTGCAACAGGGACATCTTGAATGTTCTCCGACTGTTTGCGCGCTGTCACGATTATGACATTTTCGTCGCGATCAATCTCAGCGGCACCAAGATTATCCTGCGCATAGGCTGGATTGGTCAGAGCAATGGTCGCCGAAGCAGTAGCAATTGCAACGGCCGAACAGCGGCGTTTTGTACGAAATAAATGCGTTCTTTTTGGCATCGTTTTCTCCCTCTCCAGCCGGTCCGCTTGACGATGAAATGATGCGCAAGGCACCACTCCAATTTCGCGAATTCTCAGCGATCACGACTTGTAAAGAGGCGGAAACAATCCAAAACTATCAATTTTGATCCAATTGGATAACAATCAATCCGAATGCATAATTCTAGTCAGTTATGCTAATGTACATTGGTTCAATTGCGGTCATTCTTGCCGCGACACAGCAATTGTTTGCCCCACAAACTGGAGCCATTAATGGCGGATTTTGATGCGAAGGAATTGAGCCAGCGACTGGCCGACATATCAAAACAACCAGAGCCGAAACTGCGCGGCAATCCCATCACGCCAGAGCGTTATTGGTCCAAGGAGTGGATGGACAAAGAATGGGAAACGGTCTGGACCAAGACGTGGCAGATTGCCTGTCTTGAAAGCGAATTAGTCAAAAAAGGCGATTACACCACGACAAGTTTGGGCCGTGAACGCATCCTGTGTGTACGCGGCGATGATGACCAGATCCGCGTCTTCTACAATGTCTGTCAGCACCGCGGACTGGAGCTGATGAAAGAGGAATCAGGGTGTGAGAAACGCCTTGTCTGCCCCTATCATGGCTGGTCTTACAATCTGAAGGGAACGCTGCAATTTGTTCCTGATGAGGCCGATTTCAGGCAGGGTAGCCCATGCGGAAAGCTCAACCTTGTCGAGATAAAAAGCGAAGTGTGGGCCGGCTTTGTTTGGTACAATATGGACGATGATTGCGTCCCCTTAAAAGACTATCTGGGGCCGATTGCCGACCAGATTGATACCTACCCGATGGAAGAGTTTAAGCGCACGCATTGGGTCACGGTTGAAGGCGATTGGAACTGGAAGCTGGTTCAGGACAATTTTAGCGAAAGCTACCATGTCCCCTTTGTGCATCTGGGCGCGATCCACACGCTCGAATATGGCCGCGAAGGATGTCAGTTTGACCACTACCCCCAAGGGCATTGCCGGATGTTGATGCCGGGTGGAGGACCTGCAGCCGCGGTGAAAGGCGGTGAGAAGGAAACCCTTGAGAAAATGAAAGGCGAGCTGGAGTTTTGGGAGCTTAATCCAGACGATTACAAAGGCGGCAAAACCCGAAATCTGCGCAAGGATTTGCAAAAGGCAAAGCGCAAGTTGGGCGAGGCCAAAGGCTATGATTTCTCAACCTATCGCGACGATCAGCTGACCGACAATTGGCACTACACAATTTTCCCGAACCTTTCATTCAGCCTCAAACCAGAAAGCAATATCTGGCTGCGCGCGCGGCCTCATCCAACCGACCCGGAAAAGTGCCTTTTCGACATGTGGTTCATGGTTCTGTTTGCCAAAGGTCAGAAAGAATATTGGTCCTATGTCATGCAGGACACAATCTCGACCGAAGCTGAAGTCCCCCATATGCAAGGGACTGTCGATGAAGTCACAACCGGCCCGGCCATTGATGAAGACCTTGAAATCTGGCCGCAGCAGCAACGCGGGCTTCATTCGCGCGGCTACAAAAATGACTATCTCGCCGGGCAAGAGAGCCGGATGCTCTATTTCCATGAGACATTAGAGGATTGGATGGCGCGCGGGTAGATCGAGCTCTTGGGAGAGACAGTATGAACCGCCTCGAAATCATGGCAGACAAGCTTGAATGCACAGACCTTGTCGCGAAATTGGCAAAAGGGATTGATCGCTGCGACCCGGACCTGGTCCGCGCATGCTTCCATCCCGATGCAACCGACGATCACGGCGCGTTTAAGGGCACTGCCGAAGAGTTCATCGAATGGGTCATGCCCTTGCTGCATATGATGAAGCGCACACAGCATGTCATTGGACAAACCCTGATGGAGGTGAACGGCGATAAAGCTGCTGGTGAAAGCTATTTCGTGGCGCATCACAATATCGACACCCCTGACGGCGAGATATTCATGATCGCAGCTGGACGGTATCTCGACAGTTTTGAACGCCGTGACGGCATTTGGAAAATCAGCCACCGCCACGCCGTTTATGATTGGAATAGTTCAGCGCCTGCGACCGATGGCTGGGATCGCGACAATCCTGACAATCCGAGCGTCTATGGTATCCGCGGAACGGGCGATGCCTCATACGCCCATCTTGCGAGCGTAAAATAGCGAGGTGAATACGACCGGCACAGCACCGCAAAAGCCTTTGCCGCAGGCATCGCGGGCCAGGTCAAACTACGTCTTGGCGGTTCTGTTTGTTGTCATCATGCTCAACTTTCTGGATCGCCAAGTCATGGCGATCCTGGCTGAGCCAATCAAACAGGATATGGGCCTGACAGACACGCAGGTTGGTTTGATGACTGGCCTTGCTTTTTCGCTGTTTTATACAACGATGGCGATCCCTGTGGCGGCTTTGGCTGATCGATGGAACCGCAGCTGGATCATTGCGATTGCGATCACGGTTTGGTCCGTCATGACGATCTTGTGCGGCGCTGCGCAGAATTTTGTGCAGATGTTCCTTGCACGCGTGGGTGTTGGCATCGGCGAAAGTGCCAATTCACCGCCCGCTCAATCTTTGATCGCCGAATATTTCCCCGAAGAACGCCGTGCTTTTGCGTTGGGCATATATGGGTCTGCAGTTCCGATTGGCGCTCTTATTGCGTCTATCGGCGGCGGCTGGTTGGTTGAAAATTTCAACTGGCGTGTCGCGTTCTTTATCGCAGGAGCACCGGGAATTCTTGTTGGTCTTATTATGTGGCTGACGGTAAAAGACAGACGGCCACATGAAAAACTGACGAAAGTGTTTGAGCGGCGCGAAGGCGAGCCAACCGTTGGCGAAGCGTTCAAGGAATTGGCTCGCAAGCCTGCCTATTGGCATTTGGTCGCAGGCGGCACTGTGGTGGCTTTCGTCGCGTTTGGCGTATCTGCTTTTTTTGGCGCGTTGTACGTGCGCGTGTTCGAATTGGGATATGCGGAGCTAGGGCTTAAAATCGGTCTGATGATCGGCATTGCCGGTGTCCTCGGCTCTTGGCTGGGAGGTGGTCTGGGTGGCTGGCTCGACAAACAAAGACCAGCAGGCGCAATGCCGGTGGTCGCGATTGTCTTCTTATTGTCGATCCCCACGACTTATGCGGCTGGAGTGGTCTCTTCGGCCAATACATCGTTTCTGTTTATGAGTGTTCTCACTTTTGCCGCGACCTTTTACTATGGTCCAACTTTCGCGCTGATCCAGTCGCTAGCGAGTGATCGGAGCCGGGCAATGGCGGTTGCCATTTTTTTGTTTGTGTCTGGTATATTAGGCATTGGCTTTGGCCCCGTTTTTGTCGGGATTGTGTCAGATATTATTTCGGGTGGCGATCCAACCCTCGAAGCGGAAGGCATCACAGGGGCCATTGCAATTACTGGCTGTTTCAGCGTGTGGAGCGCTTTCCATTTCTGGATGGCCGGACGATGCGTTGCGAAAGCGGCAAAAGCTGAAGCCGCATAGGCTGCATCAGAGCTGTCAAAATCAACAATTGATTGCGTGGAAAGACCATTTATCCAATTGGATAAATTTCACAGATTTGGTCGTGGTCAAGGACGGCTTGGAATCCAGAAGTTTGGAATATCAGGGATATTAATGAAGATGTTCGACACAATTATTCGCGGTGGGACCATTTATGATGGCAAGGGCGGGGCGCCTTTGATCGGCGATGTTGCGATCAAAGGCGGGCTTATCCAGGAAGTAGGCGCCAAAATAAGCGGCGCTGCTTCTCATGAAGTCGATGCTGATGGACATATCGTGACACCTGGATGGATTGATGTGCACACCCATTATGATGGGCAGGTGAGCTGGGATACTGAGCTTGCGCCTTCATCGCATAACGGCACCACAACCGTTGTGATGGGCAATTGCGGCGTCGGATTTGCGCCCGTCAAACCCGGCGAAGAACAGGCTCTGATCGAACTGATGGAAGGGGTCGAAGACATCCCCGGCACCGCTCTTTATGAAGGAATTGAGTGGGGCAAGTGGGAGAGCTTTCCCGAATATATGGATTACATCGCCAGCCGCGAATACGCGATCGATGTGGGCGCACAGATTGCGCATGGCGCGGTGCGCTACTTTGCAATGGGCGAACGCGGACGCACCAATGAAGATGCGACCGAAGAAGAGATTACCAAGATTGCCGATCTTGTTGAGGAAGCCGTCGCTGCGGGCGCAGTCGGCTTTTCGACCTCGCGAACGATCGGTCACCGGGCATTGTGGGGGGAACCAGTGCCCGGTACTTTTGCAGCTGATGAAGAATTGCTCGAGATTGCGCGGCGTTTCAAAAAGCTGGGCAAAGGGGTGATTGAAGCCATTCCCGCAGGCGCGGTCGGTGAATTGGCAGCGCTTGGCGGGGAGCGCACCACACCTGAAGCCGAGTTGGAACTGATGCGCAAATGCTCAGAAGAAAGCGGTAGGCCGCTCACTTTCACTCTGGTTGAAACGCGCGATTATTATCCGGATCTATGGCGCGATATCCTCGCAAAAACGGCTAAAGCCAACGAAGAAGGCGCGCAGCTTTACCCTCAAGTGCCATCGCGGATTATTGGGTATCTGCATGGCCTTAGTTCGTATCACGCCTTTATGCGCAACCCGACCTATCTTGAGAAACTGGCGCATTTGCCTTTGGCAGAGCGGGCTGCAGTCATGCGTGATCCGGAGATGAAAGCTATCTTGATGGCGGAGAAACCCGTTCCTCATGAAGCGCCTGGCTCAATGGAAAATCTCGCAGGCCTTTTCCGAAAGGGCGCTGCCATCCTTTACCCCATGGCTAATCCGATAAATCTTGAGGCTGAACCTGATAAATCGATTGGTGCACTGGCTCAAAAAGCGGGCGTTAAACCGCTAGAATATCTCTATGATTTTACAGTGAAAGGCGATGGTAGCCATTTCGCCTCTTTCAGCCGCGAAAACCTGCCGGAAAGCCTCGATGTTGTGGGTGAATTGCTTGAGCATCCAGAAACTGTGACGGGCCTCAGCGATGCAGGTGCGCATGTCACGTTGATCTGCGATGCAACCATGCCAACAACGCAGCTTTCGTATTGGACGCGTGATCGCAAAAAGGGCAAGAAATTCCCGATTGAGTTTCTCGTCCATAAGCAGACAAAGCGGAATGCGGATATGTACGGCTTCAATGATCGGGGATCGCTTGAAGTGGGAAAGCGGGCCGATATCAATGTGATCGACTATGAAACCCTATCCGCAGCGCCGCCGGTCGCCTATCATGATCTGCCAGCAGGCGGGACGCGGATTATGCAACCAGTGACGGGATACCGGGCGACCTTTTGCAATGGCGTGATGATCCGCGAAAACGATGCGGATACCGGCGCGCGGCCCGGGCGGTTGGTGCGTAGCTGAGCCCGGTTACAATTTGATATTGATACTTTTCGTCTGGCAATAATGGTGCAGGGCTTCAATGCCCTTTTCCCGCCCATATCCGCTATCCTTGAACCCGCCAAAGGGGAGGAAATTGGATGGGCTGTAATGGTTCACCGACGTGTAACCGGCCTCCATTGCGGCAGCGACGCGGTGGGCGCGGCCCAGATCCTGTGTCCATAAAGCAGCGGCCAATCCGTAATCAGTGCCATTGGCAATCTCGATCGCGTCTTCCTCCGTGTCGAATGACATGATGGACAGCACAGGGCCAAAAATCTCTTCTTGCGCAATGCGCATGTCGGGGGTCACGTTGGAATAGATCGTGATGGGCGCATAACGTCCATCGCCATTGTCAGTCGGTACGCCGCCCAATTCGCACGTTGCTCCATCTTGCTTGGCGATTTCGAAGTAGGAATTCACCCGCGCAAGCTGATCAGGCGTCGTAATTGCGCCCGTCGCGGCATCTACGCCGGGCCCGACTTTGGCATCTTTGGCAAGGGCAACCAGCCGTTTGACCACTTCATCGCGAATGCTGTTTTGCACCAGCAATCGTGTGCCCGCTGTACAGACTTGCCCGGCATTGGTCGCAAACGCTGCGAGCGCTACGGGAATGGCATCATCCAAATTAGCATCTTCAAACAAGATATTGGCGGATTTTCCGCCCAACTCCAAAGTCAAAGGAATGATTTTGTCAGCTGCAATATGGCCAATTTCCCGGCCTGCGCGGACGCTGCCTGTGAAGCACACTTTGCGCACTTTGGGATGGGACACCAATGCCGCCCCGCAATCAGCGCCTTGGCCAAGCACCACGTTCAAAACACCTTTTGGTAAGCCGCTTTCAATCGCGATTTTGGCAAGCTCTACAGACGTGCCAGACGTAAATTCGGATGGTTTGGCAGTCACGACATTGCCCATTGCCAAAGCGGGAGCGATTGCGCGTGCGCTTTGATTGATAGGAAGGTTCCACGGGGTGATCACGCCAACCACGCCAAACGGCACATGCATTGTGTATGCGTGAAAACCGGGACCATTATCGATCACATCGCCGCGCGGAAGAGTGGTTAGCCCGCCGTAATATTCAAAATACTGTGCTGCTGCTTCTATCTCCACGGGCGCTTGGGCTAGAGTCTTTCCGGTCTGCTCTGTCTCCATTGCTGCAAGGCGATCTTTTGCTGCGCGCAGGTTTCGTCCAAGGTCAATCAATATCCGACCGCGAGACAGGGGATCCATTGCGTGCCATTCATCATAGGCAGCAAGGTTCGATTGCACTGATCTTTCGACCGTTTGCGCATCGCCCAGAGCGACTTTTGATGAAGGCTTGCCTGTATGCGGAGCGTCCGTTTCGAAGTACTTTTGCCCCGGATCGGAATAGCTTTCGCCGTCAATAAAATGCGTGAACGTGTGCATGGATGTATCCTTTAACGGGCGAGGGCAGATCGATTTAGCTGTGCCACCTATCACTTAGGATGTTTGCTGCACATTCATAAGATTTGCTAGTTCGTGCTTGTCTAGTGAACATTCAACAAAGGCCGACTACGATGAAGATTGATGCAGCGATTGCCTATGCAGACCAGTCTGAATTCGTAATCGAGCCGATCGAAATTGCTGACCCCAATCCCGACGAAATTCTCATAGAAATCGCGGGCGTTGGAATTTGCCACACAGACTTGTTCGTCCGCAATGCGGCTGCAATGCTGTTTAAGCACCCGGTGGTGTTGGGACATGAAGGGGCAGGGACTGTTGTAGCAATCGGCTCCGACATTACCAAAGTGGCGGTTGGCGATAAGGTGGCTGTGACGTTCCGTTCCTGCGGAAGCTGCGGCAATTGTGAGACCGGGCCTGTTTCTTATTGCGAGAATTTCCAAGAGCTCAACATGTCCGGATCGCGCGCAGATGGAACGCATCCTTTGCAAGGAGCAAACGGCGCATTGGCGAGCAATTTCTTCGGCCAGTCATCCTTTGCAACGCATTGTCTGACCTATGAAAGCAATGTCGTCAAAGTCGCGGAAGGTATCCCTGTCGAGATTGCCGGACCTTTGGGTTGCGGCATCCAAACAGGCGCAGGCGCCATCCTCAACTCATTGGATGTTGAAGCGGGATCAACAGTGATCGTCACCGGCGGCGGGCCAGTGGGGCAGAGCGCAATCATGGCGGCCAAACTGCGCGGGTGCAGTACCATCATTCTGGTCGAACCTTTGGCCGAGCGTCGCCAGTTTGCTCTTGATCATGGTGCAACCCATGTGATTGACCCGACCGCCGTTGATGACCTTACGGCTGAAGTGCGAAAAATTGTCCCGAAAGGACTGAATTACGCATTCGACACGACCGGAATTTCGGACGTGCTGAAAAGCTCAGCTGCGTGCCTTAAGGCGAGAGGTGCACTTGGCATGGTTGGGTTGTCTCCCATCGACGCCGACATGCCTGTAAAGATCAATGAGTTTGCCGGCGTGGGCATTCGCGTGATTGGTATTATCGAGGGCGACAGCCAGCCCGATGAGTTTCTACCCTTTCTGATGGAACAACATCTCGCGGGCAATTTGCCATTTGATGACATGGTGACCACATATCCTTTCAACGAAATCAATCGCGCGATTGAAGATCAGCACGACGGAAAGTGTTTAAAAGCCGTGCTGATACCTTAAAGGTAGGGCGTTGCGTTAAGTCTCGGGCCATTCAATCAATTCAAGCAATTCGCCTTCTGCTCCGCGATAACAGGCACAGCGTCGTTCTTCGCCTGACCCGAACTGTATCGTCGTGATAGGGGTAATTGGGGCCAAAGGTACGGCGGCCAGATCACGAACAGCCAAAGAGACTATTGCGTTACCAGGCGGCAAAAAGCCTTCCTGAACAACGCGCTGTGTTGCGATATCAGGATAGTGGTCAACCTCAATAATGGGCACCCTGCCATCGTGTATCATTGTTAGTTTGGTTTGCGTATCGGCAGGTAAATCAAATGCGCGATTGATGGATGAATAGGGGATCGTGTGGCTCTCGCTTTCGTCAAGCGATAGCTTGTCGCAGTACCAGCGCACGGCATGGTCAATGTCCTGTGCAGCAAGAATACATATAAAGGTTTTGTCGACCGGGCTTTGTGCTTTGGGCAGATCGGTGGTCGGCGTATTATCCCTGATCTCATTGAGATAGAGCATTTCTTGTCCTGTCCCAACCATTTGCATGGCAATCAAATGCTCAAGGCCTGCAATATGACGCGGAGGGCCAACGATATCAAAGCCACTGCCTTCGAGCTTGTCAGGCCATTGGAAGGCATCTTCAACCGTCAGTTCAAACGCTGCCCACCCATAGGTGCGTGTTGCTTTGAACCCATCAGGAAGGGGCTGCTCAATCAACCTAATGAAAGAATTCGCGCCTGACTTAGGTTGGAGCATGGCGGAGCGATTGCCAGTGATTTTGGGAGCATCCCAACTAAGCGCATCAGCTTTGGAAACAGGACCTTCTTGCACCACTTTGAGGCCAAGTCGCCCAACATAGTCGTGCAAGGCGCTTTCAAGATTAGGGACCGCGCTTGTTACGGCGACGATAGAACCATTTTTCATCAGCTCACCTGTTCGGATTGGTCAAGAATTGCCTATGTCTTTGCTGACTGTTTCTAAGTCGGGTTCGCTTTCTTTCATCGCTTCCATGCTTTGCTGAACTCCGCGCATGACCCTCGCAATGTATTCACGCGTTTTTAGCCCTCTTTCAAAGGCAGCGTCGCGATCAGGTTCAAAACTCTCGATGTCTTCGCGGCTGATTGTGCCTCTTTCATCCAGCAGCCGTTCAACGGTATCCAGCCTTTCACGCACCACCGACACTTCAGCTACGAGCGACATTAGGATTGAGAGCATCCGCTCATTTTCGGGTGCATCAAAATATTGCGGGCGTTTTCCCTTCGCTTTGCGTCCGGCAAGCGAAATCCAGTCAATCTCATCCTGTTCCATCAAGGAAGCCCTTTTCTTGCTTGCGAAGCGTTCTGTCAGGCTTTCTGGAATACCAACCTGATTGCTGTGCAAACCTAGCTATCTGCTTGCTCTTGGCGCAGTCAATTGGGCTAAATGCTCGACAGGTGAGTAAATGGCCCTTGCAAGGGGTGACCTTTCGTCAAAGGTCGTAATGCGCGGATGATGTAAATCTTGAGTGGTGATGATGCCCAATTCAACTCCGGATCTTGATCGCGGAATACCAATTCGCGCCATCAGCAGAGGCCTGACGGTCATTCAGACCATTAATCGGCTTGGCCCCATTTCGATGATGCAAATATCACGAGAGGCCTCTCTGCCTTATCCAACTGCGTCGCGTATCGTTCAAAGCTTAGTCCATGAAGGTTTTCTTGAACGCGAATTGGGGAGCAAAAGGTATCGTGTTACTGGTCTCGTGCAGACCCTTTCCACCGGTTATCAGGCTGCCGATCGATTAGTCACCGCATCACGAAGGCATTTGGAAAAGGTCACCGACGAGGTTGGATGGCCGGTCTCGCTCGCAACGCGCGTTGGAACCAGTATGATGGTGCGCACCTCCACTCATGGTCAATCTTCGCTGACCTTCAACAATTACTACGCAGGCTTTACTCTTCCTATTTCTGGCTGTGCATCGGGCAAAGTCTATCTGGCTTATTGTGATGAACAAGAACGCGAAGCTATTATTGATGGCTGGAAAATCGCTGACAATGAGACTTCCAGAGTTGGGCTAACGCTAGTGCAGGATAGCGGCCTTTTGGAAAGCGTGCGCGATCAAGGTTATGCTGTAAACACGCGCAACGCGTATAGTTCAGATGCGGGCAAAACATCGGCAATCGCGGTGCCGATCATTCGCCGTTCAGGCAAGATTGCAGGCACAGTGTCACTCATCTATTTTGCGACGGCGATGGGCGCGAAAGAAGCGGCAGAAAAGTTTCATGCATTGCTTGGCCAAACCGCCAAAGACATCTCAGATGAACTCGCCTTTATCGGCGGCCTCTAAAAGATCGGGTGGCTAAGTTTTCCAGGCCCCGAAAGCGTGCCAGGCAGGCGCTCTTCCGTGGTCTTCTGTGTCACCAGTTGTCGCTGTTGTCGGAAACACGGATTGATCAACTTCCGCCCGAACATGGGTTTCAAACAATTCCTCGCGCTTGAAACCCGCTTCCATCATCACTTCGTTTAGATCAATTGCATGCATAGATGACCAAAAGGGCTCATTGTTGTTGAACGCGTCCCAATCACGGATGAACTGTTCGTATAAGGGCATATCATCGGTGTATGCGGGCTGTTCCAAGTGGAACATCACGCCGCCCGGTGCGAGAGTGCGGAACCCTTCATTGATAATCTGGGGCAGCGCTGTTCGGCTTGTTTCGTGCAGAAACATGGTTGTCTGCACCCAATCGAAATAGCCATCATCAAATCGAGACAGATCTTCGGCATTCATTTGCAAGAAGGTGATGTTTGCGGCGCCCAGCGATTTTGCCCGAGCGTGGGCATATCTCAGCACTGGTGCAGCTGTATCGATTGCCGTGATTTCGGTGTCTGGAAAAGCAAGCGCCAACGGCACAATATTGTGGCCAATAGTTGATCCAATATCGAGAATCCGGCGCGGTGCCCAACCTGGCTTTGTCTCTTTAATCCATTTGACTAAAGCCTGTCCGCCGCCATCTGAAAGCGCACCGATGGTTCCTGCGGTGGTCGCAAAAATGCCGCAGTCGTAATTTGCCCCGGCTGAGACGTCCCCAGGGAATTCTTCGCCGTGATAGCTTCCTGGCATGCAGTGGATATCGACCGCGGCCTGATAGCGCGGGGTTTCGACAGCCGGATCAAGCACCAGCCGATTGCTGCCAGCGTTCAATTCATCGACGCGCTGCATGATGTCGTCGATCTGCCGCAGCACCTGCATGCGGCCATGCTGCTGGCGCAGTTCCATCGAATTGCGTTTGAGCGCGCTCCAAAATTGATGCCAGGAATTGCGGTTCATGGCTTTGCGAATTTCGAACCGGTCTTTGGGCTCGCGGCCATGCTCTTTCACAAATGCGGGCAGAACCTCCGTATCATAGGCAAGCTTATTTCCCGGCCCCAATTCGCTTGCCATATAGCGATTGAAATTGGCGAGAAAGTTGAAGCGCGCGGCATCATCATGGCGCGGTTTTGGGAACACATCATGCTGACGCACGGCGTTATAGGGCGGGGCAATCTCTTCGCGCTTCATGTCGTTTCTCCAGCATTTTCGCTGCTCCAAACAGGATATCGTCCCAGCGTAATAAGGATCAAGCCGCCCACTGCAAAGAGCCCCATCGCCCACCAAAGGGCCAGATCATAGTTGCCCGTCTGATCGCGCACGCCGCCATACATAGTGGCCGAAAGAGACGAGAATATGCCGAAAGGCATGTAGAGAAAACCGTATGTGCGGCCATAGGCTTTCATACCGAAATACCGGCTCGCAAGATACGCGATCATGTCGCTTTCAGCGCCTGCTGCAAAGCCAAGACAATATCCAGCAAGGAAGATGATAAAGGTCGGAGTCGTTGACCCGATCAGGAAATAGCAGGCGATAATTGGGAGCAACAAAACTGGAATGGCAACACCAGGTGCCCAAAATCTGTCGAACAATAGGCCAACGATAATGCGGCCTGAAAAAATGCCCAAAGCCACCACGCTCATCACGGATGCCGCCGTTCCCGGATCAATCCCGTGAAATTGCACCATCTGGACCATATGTATATGAGCGCCGCCATAGGCGAGGGCGATGCAGGTGATTGAGACAAACAGCACCCAGAACCTGTACCCCAGCAAGGTCTCGCGCAGAGTTAGGCCTGTAAGCGCATCGGAACCTTGGGAGATTTGAGCCGGGCGTTCGTCTGGTTCTGGATCTCTGAACAATAAAAGAGCAATCGGGAAACCTACGAAGAGTGGCAGCGCCGCTAAGACGAGAAAAACATTCCTCCAGCCCGATGCTCCCAATGCTGCATTGGCAATTTGCGGAACGACTAGTCCTGCTAGACTTGTCCCAAGCAGTAATATCCCTAGCGCGAGTCCGCGGTTTTCGAAAAACCACAGATTGATGCTGCGGCTCCATGAGACTGGGGTCGAACCAATCCCAACAACACCGATTAGTGCCCATACGGCATAAAACGCAGCTAGACT
Source organism: Pseudomonadota bacterium (assembly GCA_038532855.1). Classification (GTDB taxonomy): domain Bacteria; phylum Pseudomonadota; class Alphaproteobacteria; order Sphingomonadales; family Sphingomonadaceae; genus Erythrobacter. The sequence continues at coordinate 14,333 of JBCAZT010000012.1, read as the reverse complement.
ATCAGGCACAAAGGCCATCGAGCCAAAGGCGAGGCCAAACCCAAGCAACGATATAAGCGCGACAGGCTTTGTCCCGAACCGATCAGCCAAAGCGCCTACAGCCGGAGCCAGCAGAGCGCCCACAGTGCCGTAAATGGCAATCCCGATGCTGATTTCCTGAAATGACCAGCCCATCGCGGCGTTGATTGGCCCGATAACAATCGGCAACGTGTTAAAGGGGATGGGCGATGCGCCGGTGGCGACGCCTGTCATGCCAGCAAAAAGGCTTTTCCAGCCCTTCTTAAATTCTCCAGAACTCACGGCGCGGGCACTTCCTCAGCAAATTCGCCCATCGTTTCTTTCTTCAAGATATTGATGAGTGCGGCGCGGCGGGCGGGATCTTGCTCGTTGCCCGATGACACGACCATAGTGGTGCCTGGGGCGAATGCGTCAGGATCAGCTATTAGCGCGTCCATCAATTCTTCGGTCCAAACCTCGCCAGCCTTGCCATGCGCTGCCATGCCTGCTGTGTAATTGAAGTTGGGGACGGTACCGATCTTCTGGCCGAAAATGCCGTAAAGATTAGGTCCAGCAAGATGTTTGCCGCCTTTGTTCATCGTGTGGCAGAATGTGCACCATTTGTAGTTTTCAATGCGAACATCACGCTCAAGATCATCTTCTGGGCTCACTTGAACGGTGATCATGGGATCGGGATGCGATGTGACGCCCTCTGGCGCCTCGACCACAACTCCGCTTTCAATTGGGCTTACGCGGAACATGCCAAAGGGCCCATAAATGCCCAAAAGACTAAGCGCAAAGGCCACAGTGACGGATATCAGTCCAAGGCCCGGAAGCTCGCTTACCCTGACATCGCCTGATCCCGGTTGACGTTTCAAAATCCGCGCCACGCCCCAAATAAGGAGGCACAATCCGACGAAGACCAAGACCGCGAAAGGTCCATCTTCATACCCTTCAAACGTTGCGGATATGAAGACGGTCAAAGCCGCATTGAGGAATGAGAGAAGGCCAAACCCCATTGGAAAGGCTTTGAAAAGGCCCTGTCCATAGAGAAACAGAAAAACCGTCGCAGAGATTAAAGTAACAAGCGAAAGGACGAGCACTGCGAACACAATGGCTGCGTGGAAGTAGCCATTGAAAAGCCAGACCGCACGGTTTTCATCAATCAGAGCCGGGATGTCGATAAGGCCAAAAAAGTATATCGAATAGCCGCTGCCCCAGCCGCTTAAGAAGCCGAAAATCCAAGGGATTGAAAGAAGGAAGGCAGTAACAAAAGCAAGTGCAAAAGCCCATTGATTGGCCAGTTTTGGCATTTGCGGATTTGTCGGAAGTTTGCGCCGTTTCCAAAGACGAATGAGTACCCAAATGCTCAGTACGGTCAGAATCAGTCCGAGTGAATAATGCCAGCCGCGATAGACCTCGCGCATCGCATTTGCCTTGTCCTCGCGCGGCATGAGCATGGTGGTAATGCTCATCCCAAAGAATGACAGCGCCCATAGGATGCCGAGAATTCGATCCTTTGGCTCGGTCAGCGCTTCGGTCGCTCTAGCTAAAGTTGCGTTGTCGCTATGCTCATTTGACATCTAGAATTTCCCGCTTCGCGTTCGGCGGCCACAGAAACAAAATCGGCCACATGCAAATTTAATGGCGGTTGCATATCAAGGTTGCTGCGATTTCGAGGAAAAACCAATAAATGCTCGCACTTCGAGCAAAATGCGAAAGCGGGCCATTTCACTGGGGTTTTGGGGAATAGGTACAGCCACACTCAACAGACAGGTGTGTGGTTTAAATGGTAGAGCATATTTCAGGCCAAATGGTTCACGATCTTCTCGTGTCAGGCGATCACGATGATCGTGCGCGCCAAGAATTTGCGATGGACCTAAAAGCGTTCACGCAAAACGCTCTTCTCCCCGGACTTGAGCCGGTTTATGGAGGGCGGGTCGCGAAGAAGTTTGAAAAAGACCACTGCAGACCCCCCGAAGACCGCCACGATATCCGCAAAGGTATGGTAGAGGATCCATACTTCCAGACTTACGTGATGACGAACCGAGTGGCACAGGAGTTCATTTGGTCTGCAGTCCAAGCTCCCATTGAGCGGGACTTTGATGCGATCAATGAAAAGGCATCGGCGCTGTCGCGCTCAGCCAATGCTCCGCTTGAAAGCAGTCAGGACTTCGATGTGCCGCGTTACGTAAGCGCTATCGATATCCATTGTATGCCGGGCGGTTATGCTACCGCCGAAAGCGCGTCTGACGTGTCGGCTGGAGCGCTTTATGATCGCGGAGTTTATCTCTATTCGATGGGCATGATGGGCCCCAAAAACGATGATATGGGGCGCTCTGTTTGCCATTACATTCAGCGTAATCTGTCCGATTTCAGACCCACTTCAATCTTGGATATGGGGTGCACTGTCGGGCATTCGACTTTGCCTTATAAAGAGATTTTCCCGGATGCCGAAGTGATCGGCATCGATGTTGGGGGTCCGTGTATTCGCTATGCGCATGCCCGGGCAGTGGCGATGGGGCTGGATGTTGGTTTTATGCAGCGCGATGCGTCGCAAACCGGTTTAGCTGATGAAAGTTTTGATCTAATTGTTAGCCATATCTTGCTGCATGAAACAAGCGGCAAAGCGATGCCCGAGGTTTTCAAAGAATGTCACCGCTTGCTGAAGCCCGGTGGCTATATGATCCACGCCGATTTGCCGCCGTTTTTGAAAATGGGCGCGTTCAAGCAGTTCATTCTAGATAACGAAACCTACTATAACAACGAGCCGTTTTGGGGCGCGATGCGCGATCTCGACCAAGAGAAAATGGCACAAGACGCAGGCTTTGCAGCAGACACGGTCCGCTTTGATACTGCTGCGATGGCCATCCTTGAGCAATTTGCCATGGCGGCACCAGAACCGACGGCGGAAACGAGCGGAGATGACGACAATTTTGCCGCTGGCGAATTCGCACCGGGCGGCGGCTGGGAAGTTCTGATCGCAAGGAAGGAAGCCTAATGGAAGCGCCTGGCCCCACAAACCGGATGCCCAAATTTTCCAAAGGCAAGCGTCCAAAATTCTACACTCAAGAAGGCATGGATGAAGCGATGTCCATGATCCTAGTTTTGGCGCGGGAATTTTCAATCATGCGCGATAGGCTCGATACGATCGAAAAAATCGCCGAGGATAAAGGTATTATACTTGGCGATGAAATTGAGCAGTACACACCAGACGAAGCAACTGCTGCAAAGCGCAGGGAACGGCGAGCTTCTTTGCTTGAGAGCCTGTATTATCTGAGCTTGAAACAGGCGGAAGAAGAGGCTTCTGGTGATGACTCAGCACGCTATTTCGAAGCCTTGGAAGACATTGCACGCGGGTGATTATCGCCAGGTTTTGCTCAAACCAAAAAGCAATTGCCTTCCTAGACATGCATCATTGCTCGCTCTTCGAGTACATCTGAACAATTGGCAGTAGGCAGACCAAAAGCGGTTAGTTGAAGCTCATGAATTTTTCGCAGCCTTCTTCTGATTTACACCAACGACGCGACGGGGTGATGACCGATGCCCTGGTCAAGCGGATTATGGCCCTTGGCATTGAGGACTTGGATCCTGAAGCACGGGCAAACGCTGCGAAGTTCTTTGCTGATACACTGGTGACAGGTGTAGCGGGCACATCAAATCGCGCGAGTGAGCGCGTGAAGCTTGCGACCCAATCTTGGGATAATGGGGCAAAGGGATCTTGCGCTGTCCTTGGCAGGCCTGGGCTGAAACTGTCTTCCCATTCAGCTGCGGTTTTGAACGGTTTTCAAATTCACTGCCTTGAATGGGATGCGCTGCATGAACCATCGGTGGTGATTGCAGCATGTGTGCCCTTGGCAGCGATCATCAGCGAAGCGCAAATGCTTGATGCCACATTTGAAGATACGCTGTTTGCATTTGCTGTCGCTGTGGAAATTGCGGTATTGTTTGGCTCCGCTGCCCAGAGCGGACCCCGTTTTTTCCGGCCCTCTGTAGCTGGTTTGATGGGCGCAGCTGTTGCCGTAGGATTGCTGCGAAACTTTGATGATCTTGCGATGACGCGATTGCTTGGCCTTGCATATAGTCAAGTGTCAGGGACAATGCAGGCGCATTGGGAAGGGGCAGAGGCCTTGCCGCTCCAGATCGGCATTGCTGCAAGAGCCGCGCTTACAGCTGCTGACATGGCCGAACACAACATCACCGCGCCTTTGGATATTCTGGACGGTCGGTTCGGCTATTTTACGCTCATCGAAGCTGGAGGTGATCCAGCTCCCCTGATCGATAAAATCGCAAAGCCTTGGAAAATCAACGAAGTGGCTCACAAGCCATATCCGGCTGGTCGCGCGACGCAGACAACCCTTACAGCCTTGAAAGAAATCATGGCTGAAGAAGCCTTCGCCATGGATGACGTCGTCAAAGTAACAGCCCATGTCCCGCCTCTTATCATGTTGCTGGTTGGTCGACCTTTCGAGATTGATATGGAGGCGGCTTACGCTCGATTGTGCCTTGCATATGTAGTGCCGCAAATGATCAGACACGGGCGAATTGATCCCCGATTGTTTACGCAAGATCATTTTGAAACCGATCAGGCGGTAGCGGATGCCGCGAAGGTCTTTGTTGAACTGGATGGTAATCCTGATCCAAACACGCTGGGCCCTCAGCGTATTGTTTTGGAGCTTTCAGATGGACGAGTTCTAGAGCGGAGTGTTGATGCGCCATTTGGTTCTCCCGCTCTTCCAATGAGCCGCGAAGACCAAATTGCGAAAGCTGAATTTTGTTTTGAAGTGGCTCAGTTTTCAGGGGACCCAAGCGAGGTCTATCGCGCGGTTGAGAAAGCCGACAGCCAAACGCGCTTCGTCGATATCTTGAGTTTAGTAACAGGGCAGGGCGGGGCTAAATCATGACCTTTACGCGCGAAGACCTGATCCAAGCAGGTGTTGAAAATTTCTTCAAAAAGCTGAATGCGCATGACTTAGATGGCGTGATGGAAGGCATCGCTGATGAATGCGAAATGCGGATTCCATCAAGTGGCTTTACCTATACTGGGAAGGTTGCTTTGCGTGAACATTTGCAGGACTTTCTCGACAGCTTCCCAGTGGTGAATTTCCGCGACTTTGTTGTCGTTTCAGACCCTGTCGAAAGCCGGCTTGCGGTTCGGTTCAACATCTCTTTGATCGAAGAGGATGGCACCGAAACGCACATGTCCAACTGCAACTTCTTCGAGATTGATGACTCCGGTCATCTCTCGGACATCCTCATTTTTGCCTCAGCCCCCTTGAGTAAAGGGTTCGAGGTCGGATCCAGCACGTAATTCGAGTTTTTTAGAGTAGGAAGCAGCTATGAATGCAATGAGCAAAATTCGCGAAGGAATGCCTTTGCTTGCAGACGCCGAAGGCGTTTGGGAAGGTGTGTACCGGTATTACGATGCTTTTACCGGTGAACTGGTAGATGAGCACAAATCCAGACTGATTTGCCGCATTCCAGACGACAGCAAGCCTGCCGATTATCATCAGACCAATCACTATTATTGGGCAGACGGTCGGGAGGAAACGCGAGATTTTCCCGCAAATTTCCGTGATGGTCGCATTTGGTGGGACAATGAACACATTAAGGGCTGGTGCAGTCAGATGTCGCCGGATGAAAATGAGCTTAGCATGTGCCTGCACTGGCAGCGCAAAGGCGAAGAAGATGTCTATCTCTATGAGATGATCCAGGTCGATGTAACCGGCAAATACAAGTCGCGGACATGGCAGTGGTTTCGCAATGGCCGATGTTTCATGCGCACGCTTATCGATGAAGTTTTTATCACGAGAGATTGGCAAAACTGGAATGAGTTTGGCCCTCCAACGGGCCAATAATGCATCGGAGTGCTAGATTATTACCGACTGGCGAGCAGAAAGCGAAAAGTGACTTTATATTCGCGCTCAATCGCCAACTTTGTCGTTGTTGGTTGCGTATCTGCCTTGGAAGAACGGCCGCGTATCGATGCAACGTTTGGCTTATACTTTGACCCCTTTTAAACACGGAGTACCCCATGAACCGTAGAGAGTTTGTAACAGCAGGCGCGGCGACGACCGCAGCTATCGCTTTATCTGCTGGATGCGCCAGTGCGCAAAGCCCACCAGCTCGCTCCACCTCTGCTGCCGGAGCAACGGCCAAGGGCTTGAAAGGTGATTTTCTAGACTTGACGTCTCCGCGCGGGAATCGCGACGCATTGGCTCGCATTATGGGCAATGTTGATATGAAGTCGACAAAAGTCGGGTGGTATTCCGGCCTTGTTCAAGGTGTTCGTCCAGGCGAGCCTGTTCGCGATTTGATGGGTTTTACTGGGTTCTCTTGCGCTAAGCTGTTGCCTTCGCTTGAGGGTAAAGATCCTGGCTATCGCAAAGTTCTTCGCGAGGTTGGCTATTACACCGATCTGAAAACCGGTGAAGTCATGGACACTTGGTTCAACCCTTACCTCGAAGAAGAGGTAAAGGTGGTCCATATTGCCAACGACCCGTTTAACTTTGAGCTTACAGACTACGTTCCTTTGCCGCCAAACTATGGCGGATTGAACGACGCTGCCCCGCCCAAAATCCCTCTTCAGCTCAATTGGGAACGCAAGGGTGATTTCCTCGGCATGGCGCAGAGGATCAACCTGTTTTATCCCGCAGCGCTTCAGCCCGACAAATGGCCGCGCGAAAGCGGCGGCGTTTTCAACCGTGTGACGGAGAATTTCCTCTATCAGATGGATTGGAACGAAATGCAGGATCCGAATAAGACTGTGGTCAAAACCACAGGGTCTTGGAACCGCATTACGCCTTGGTTCCCATGGATGCTGATGGGGCCGAGTGAAGGGCATATCATTTACAATTGCTTCATGGGATCGGGTGATACGCTTGATCTGGCTGATCAGGTGGCTCTTGATTATGCGGAGAAAACGCATCCCAAATACCTTGAAGCGCCAGAGGTATGGGAAGACCCATCGCTTTCCTCGCTCGAATGGTACGCAAGAGAGCAAACACCTGCGCCATTGCCAGAAAGCGGTGAAATTCCTTTTGCTCCTCTGCCTGAGCCGAAAATGCCTATCTGGTAATTGCAGCCGGTTAGACCCAAACAAAAAAGGGCCCCGCGAAAAACGGGGCCCTTTCTTTTGTCGGTTATGTTGTCAGTGCCGTTTTTAGAAACGCACTGTCGCACCAAACGTGATCCGGCGATCAGGCAGGCCTTGGAAGCAGAGCAGCGCCCCGTCATTCACACAGAACTGGCTGATGTCCGACTTGGTAAGGTTCACACCTTCAACACCGACGCTGATGTTATCAGTCACGTCATAAACGACGCTGGCATTCAACTGTCCGCGCGATTCAGTGACCACAGGGAAGCCCAGAGTTGAGTTAAGCGAAGCACCCGCAGCTGTATCAAGCGTACGGAACGCATCACGCCATGTGTAGCGTGCCCGTGCTGAAAGACCGTATTTCTCATAATACAGCGTCAAGTTGTACGCATTCTCAGAGAAATCGAGCAGGCCTTGAACCGCTTCAACTGGATCTGGAACGTTTGGATTGATCGCCTCGAAGATTTCCTGACCACGGCCGGACGAGGTTTGTGTCGCCTCACCGCCGCCAAAGTCTTGGAAGGTGTAGTTGGCGATGACACCGAAACCGGACAGGAAGCCCAGAGTGTCTTCGAATTGAGACAGATCGTATTGGAACGCGATCTCAATACCCGTTTGGGTTGTGCTGGCAGAATCATTCACAATCGTCTGCAATGGAACGCAAAGACCATTTCCAAGCACGTCTGACAAAACGTTGCGATCAGGAACCGGGTTGAAGATACCACCTTGCTCGCAAGGATCAGTAATGTCGCGGAAGCCCGTGACAGGATCTTCAAATGCATCCTCAACCTGTGTGACGAACAGATTGGTCCGGTCCTTGTGGAAGAAGCCAACGCTGAGCAATGATGACGGCGCAAAGTACCATTCAAGCGAAGCATCATAAGACTGGACAGTTTCAGGTGCGAGATTTGGATTGCCAAGAGACACGGGATCGTTTGGCCCTGTTGGGAACGACACTGACAATGACAGGTCGCTAAAGTCAGGCCGGTTGATGTCTTCAGTGTAGCTCGCCCTCAGGATGAGGTTATCAGCCAAATCGGCAATCACGTTCACACGCGGCATAAATTCGCTGTAGCTGCCACTTGATGTGACGAGCGACGCAATACCATCGGCGATCGAGTTGCCAAAGGAATCGATGCTAGTATCGACCCAACGTGCGCCAATGTTGCCGCGGATCGGGCCAGCTTCGAAATTCGCCTGAGCGTAAAGCGCGTGAGTCTGCTCTTCAATCCGAAATGAGGCAGCAAGATTGCCTGTGTCATTAGGATCAAGATCATCAAGCAAGCGGTCGCCATCGGCAATCTCTGCCTGACCACCAGGCGTTGCATCCAGAGCCGCCTGAAGCTGAGCGAACACAGCGTCACGATCAGAGAATGAGCGGTTTGGATCGATCACAACAAAATTACGGAAAGCAAGCGCACGACCATCAAAGGCCCCGAAATTGCTTGGTCCGGGGACAATCAGGTCGGCCAAGTCAGCACCACTTGGGCTGTTGGCGATGGAGCCAGTGCCGAACGTCGAGCGAAGCTGATCAAACTGGCTTGAGCTGTCGTTATACCGATAACCCACATCCACTGAGGTGATAAAGCCTAGAGCATCTTCCAGATCGAGCGAGGTGTCGATGCGGAATGCATCTTCCTTGTTCTGGGTCCGGTTGTTGCTGTTGGTAACCGCATCAAGCACCGTGTTTGCAGGGTTGAGCAAGTCTTCAACGGTGGGTGCAAATGGAGAATCAAAATCAACTCCAAATGTCAGCGATCCGCCTGTCAGATCATAGATAAACGGGACGCTGTTATCGTTGCTTGACCCATCAAGCGGCGTTAGCGGGTTGGGGTTGATGAAGTTCAGCGTTGTGCTCAAATTCGGGTTGGACGAATCTGAGGTAGAGCGAGAAAGCTCAACCCGTGTGGTCAATTTGCCCGTTTCGAACTCGGTTCCCAGGCGATAAAGCTCACTCGTGGTTACACGAGCGCCAGTGTCGCTAGAGAAACGTAGGTTTGGATCATCGTCGTCCTGAGCAAGGTTGGGCTGGATTGTGCCGGTCAGTGCGGCCTCAATGCTGCCGAGGTTTAGACCGTCCAAAGAACCAAAATTGATCGTTTCAAACGTATCAGGCACGTTGACTGTGTCGACGGCACTAACGCCTGAACCTTGGATACGCGAGCTGTCCTGACGGCGTTCTTGATCGTTGTAGATAACGTCCAAGAAGAACATCAATCCAGGGTTGGGTGCCCATTCGAGCGAACCTGCAAGGTTGATCGTCTCATACTCAAAATTCTCACGTTCTTGGTTGAGGAACTGGATGTTGAGGAAGGGGAAATCGGGCCCTGCAGCGCCAGCTGCTGTAACAGCGCCACCGGCGCCAATAAGGTTATCCCGGTCGACACGAGGGCGGAATGACGTGGCCTCTTGCTCTGTGTAGCTGGCGCTCAACACAAAACCAATCTCGCCGTCACCTGCAGACCACACATCACCAAAGCTGCCTGAAAGGCGTGGTTTGATGCTGTCCGAAAGCTCGCTGTATTCGCCCTGTGCGCGCACTGAGAGAATTCTGTCCGTAATATCGAGCGGACGAATAGTGCGCAGGTTTACCGTACCGCCAACTGATCCTTCGATCACCGAAGCGGTTGGAGCTTTGATAACTTCAACCGCACCGATTATCGCCGGGTTGATGTCTTCAAAGCTAATGCCGCCACGTCCTGTGCCAGCTGACACGGTTTTGATGCCGTTGATCAGAACTTGGTTGTCATTGGTACCGCGAATTTGCACCCCAGTACCGACACCGGCTGTCCGCGTGATCTGAACACCAGTGACGTTTTCCAGAACCTCCGCCAAGTTTTGGTCAGGCAATTTACCTATGTCTTCAGCCTGAATAACTTCGATCAGACTATCGGCATCACGCTTTTCGTTCAGCGCGCTTTGTAGCGAGCTGCGGATGCCTGTGACGATGATTGCATTTTCATCGCCGTTTGCCACGCTTTCTTGTTCTGCTGCGTCTTGTGCAAATGCTGTCGATGGTATCAGCGCGACTGCGGAACCGGTAAGAAGTCCTGACAAAAGACGCGTACGAATAGCAGGTCGGCTTGCGCCGCCTTTCAGCTTACTCATGATATCTCTCCCTAGTGGCCACCTGAGGTGATGACTCACAGTAAGGGTATGAAGACAAACGTGTTAGTCAACCAAATTGGCAGGCATTTTATTTTAAAAGTGTCATACCAATTCTTATTCCAGGAATATTATCCTCATGATTTCAAGCGCCTAAGGCATAAAAGACCTGAATTCCCCTTGTGGATTGAGTAATTCGTTTGCTTCATTAAGTCACATATTTGCATCACTAAACGGGGGTTTCTCATACTGAAGGTTGGGATTCTGCCTGATCAGGTTGCTCAAAAAGTCTCTGCTTTACAGGTGAGTAGCCACATCTCCCGTATCCGTGACCGTCGGTAAGGGGCGCTATTCTCACCTGCTGATTGGTCTGACACAAAATTGAAATTGGCATGACAAAAATATTGACAATGTGGTTTGTCGCTTTAGTTCAAGTGCCATAAACATACCTTTTAGGGAGGGGCATAATGAAACTTCGCGCAGCCCGCTGCGGCGCATCTTCGCGCATATCGCTTTCTGCACTACTGCTTACTGGCACCGCTTTGGTGGCAACGCCAGCCATGGCTCAAGAAGAGCCTGTTGAAGTGGCTGAGGAAGGAGAGGGCGACATCGTTGTTACGGGCATCCGTCAAACGATCCAGAACTCAATCAATGAAAAGCGTAATTCGACAGAGGTTTTTGACGCTCTGTCTGCTGATGAAATCGGCGATTTGCCGGCGCTTTCTATCGGTGAGGCTCTCGAGACGCTGACAGGTGCTGGTTCGCACCGTGAGCAAGGCGGCGCGACAGAGATTTCCATTCGCGGCCTTGGCCCTTTCCTGGGTTCCACGGTGATCAATGGCCGTGTTGCTACGAATGGTAGTGGCGATCGTTCGGTGAACTTCAGCCAATTCCCGTCCGAACTCTTCAGCAAAGTCGGTATCTACAAAACGCAAGCTGCAAGTTACATTGAAGGTGGTGTGGCTGGTCAAATCGTTTTGGAGACAGTGCGACCGATTGATCTCGGGCGTGAGCGTATCCAGGGTGAGATTAAGGCGAACATCAACCCTGATAACCTCGACATCGATTCGGATCAGCGATTCCAAGATATCGGATATCGTGGCACTCTGAGCTACGTCGATACCTGGGATGTCGGCGACGGCGAGTTCGGTATTTCGATTGGTTATCAGCGGAACGAATCAACCAACCCAGAGCAAGAGGCAAACGTCTCGAACACCATTCGTGCTTGTGTGATTGATCCAAACGACACGGCTGATGGTGTCTTTGATGATGGCAACTGCGACACGAGTAGTGATACCATTGCTGGGTTGCGCGATGGCAGTGTGGATCTTCCCTTCGTTATTGCTCGCAATAGCTATGCATTCCGCTCAAACATCACTGATGATACTCGTGATGCCGTGTTCGCAGCGGTTCAGTATAAGCCGAGCCCTGATGTCGATATCAATGCGGACTTTCAATATTCGAAGCGTCTCTTCCGTGAGCAGCGTTCGGATTTGGGTCTAGTTGAAGGTCGGCGGATTGATGAGCAAGATGCCGCAAACTCTATCCCTGGCTTTGATCTAATTTTCACTGAGACAGGTGCGCTTCGCCAGTTCACGAGTGAGCAGCGGATCGAGGCTACCAGTGAATATCTCGAGCGTGACGAAGAGTATATCGGCGGCGGCTTGTCGATTGACTTCAGCCCCGCGGATCGTCTGACCATTTCGCTTGACGCTTCTTACTCGCAAACTCAGCGTATCGAAGAGGCGGTTCAAATCCGCTTCCGTACGGAAGATGATGAAGACATCTTCGGAAATACAGGTGCATTCACGCCTAGTATTGAAAACGACGGCAGCACTCAGGATGACCGTGTGGAGAGCGTCGTTCAAATTCGCCAGAACGGTTCTGAAGGTCTGAATTTCATAATTCAGGATTTTGACGTAAATAACTACGACCTTTTCGCGAATGATCCGCGTCTGCGCGCAGATTTGGAGCAGGATCGCTTCAACAGTGTGTGGGCGGTCCGTGGTGATGTGGCTTACGAAATGGATGGCTTCTTTAGTCTTTTCCAAGCTGGCACTCGCTACCAAGAGCTCGTTTATCGTGATGTCCCGGGTGCTCAAAACGGCACGAGCCGATTTGAAAACACCTATGATGATACATCGACAACTGGTGCCCTTGCACTGGCAAACCAGGAATGTCGTACAAGTTTCCCTGAAAGTGGTTTCTTGTCGTCAATTTCAGGTGGTAATCCCTTGTTCACGCAGGTGGATGCGGCAGGCAATGTGGTCGGAACATCGAACACTTTTGCAACGTTTGATGCGCTGTGCATTGCGCAGGTTCTCGAGCGTGAGGATCCATCAGGGCTTTCGTTCGACGAGGATGGTATTCCAATCTTCCCAACCGGCGAATTCGATTCGATCCAGAATACCGATGTGACAGAGCGTACGTGGGCGGCATACATTCAGGCTGACTTCGATTCTCAAATCGGTGAACTGCCTCTGCGTGGTAACGTGGGTGTCCGCGTTGTTGACACGACCGTGCTTTCGCGTGGTTTCCGTGCCGCTCTGGACGTTGAATTCACCCCTGGCGATCCATTGGATCCGACGGATACAGGTGAGTTTGTGTTGGTTCAGGACAACTCGACGCTTCAATCTAGCGTTGCTGAAAGCTCCTACACCGAATTCCTCCCCAGCTTGAATCTTGTGACGGAGTTCAATCCTGAACTGCTGGGGCGTTTTGCGGTCTATCGGTCACTGTCGCGTCCCGATCCTTCTAGCTTGGGTAACGGCCGCTTCTTCACCACCAATAATGACGAGTTCGCCACCGAAATTGAGGCGCTCGGTGGAGGCATCGACCAAGTCACTGCAACCGGTAACCCATTTACCGATCCGCTTCTGTCGTGGAACGTTGACGTCGGCCTTGAATGGTATCCAAACAGCGATACAATTCTTGCCTTCAACGCTTACTACAAGAGCTTCGATGGTGGTTTTGAGACAATAGGCCAACTCGAAGAATTTACGGTCGGAGGACAAAGTGTCGATCTGCTGGTCACTCAAGTTCAGACCAATGAAGAGACCAGCACAATCGCTGGTTTAGAGATCACGGCAGCGCACCGCTTCAGCTATCTGCCAGCGCCTCTTGATGGCTTGGGCTTTAAACTGAGCTATAACTATGCCGATTCAGATTTTGAGTTTGAAGACGATACGCTCGGCGCGCTGACCACTTTGAATGATGATGGCACGACCACGACTAGCAATGGTCTCATCCCGCCATCGAACCTGTTCGGTTTCTCTGAGCATGTTTTCTCTGGTCAGGTCTACTACGAAATCGGCGATTTCGATTTCCAAGGCGTTTACAAATATCGCAGTAACTACTTCCAGCAGTTCGTTTCGACCCCGGGCCGTATCCGTTACGTGGATGATGTGGGCGTTTTTGAGGCGCGTATGTCTTGGGCGATTACCGATAACTTCCGCCTAACCGTTGAAGGGATCAACCTCTTTAACGAGCCGCGGACAAACTTCCGTGGTGCGCCAGATGACTTTGGAGCGATCCAAGTCTATGGGCCACGGTACTTTGCGGGCTTGCGCGCGAGGTTTTAAGCAGGGCTGGGGCGCTACCAATAGTGGTCGGTGGCGTCCTTCCCTTTACTCTGTAGCATGGGATTGATGCGGCAATACCGCATGGAGGGCTGAACCGGGAAGGCAATAAAGGTAGTGTATGAGCGGTAAGCGACTTTTCCAATCCGTGGCTGAGCAGATTGCCAGCTTGATCGATGATGGGGCCTTTCCACCAGGAACAAGGCTTCCTGGAGAACGTGAGCTGGCGGAGCGCCTTGGTGTCAGCCGGGTGACTATCCGCGAGGCTGAGATTGCATTGCAGGCGGTTGGACGGCTTGAAATTAAGACTGGCTCAGGCGTTTATGTGAGTGAAAGCCAGCAAGGGATCCTTGCGGCATTGCCTAGCGCGAGCGCTTTTGAAGTGACAGAGGCTCGGCTTTTGGTCGAATCCGAAACGGCTGCTCTTGCTGCTCACAACATCACCGATGATGCGATTGAGCATTTGTCTCAGCTTATCGAGCAAATGCGAAGTGGGGATGAAGAGGCGGCCAATCAGGCCGATCGATTGTTCCACCGTACCATCGCAGAAGCTTCCA